>JAAWLS010000122.1 GCA_022798035.1 Lachnospiraceae bacterium
GAGGTGCGAGATTATGATGGATTTTGGTGTTGCTGTTCCGGTAATCTTTTTGCTGTTCTTCTTTGCAGACTTCACTGTAATTACATTGGCATCTCCAACATTTGAGCGTGAGCTCTGAATAGAAATTTCTTTCGTAGCTTCCGGATTACTCAGAGTGTTGTTTTTAATGCCGTTGCAGGTAGAATTGGAATACAATACGATTCCGTATTTCTTATGATTTATGATTGTATTCTTCTCCATCTTTTTCACAGTTGCTCCATTGCTGTAAATGCCATACTGTCCATTCTTGTTAATCTTGTTTTTAGACAGGCTGCTTACATTTGCTCCGTCTTTAATCTGAATTCCGGAACTCTTATTATCCTTTATGGTACAAGACTGAATGTTTGCTTTTCCACTCTTGATATTCATTCCATACTCATTACATCTGCTGATAACAGCTCCTTTTACTGTAATATCTGCATTTTCAAAAGTTACGATTCCACACTCTTTGCTGGTCTGAATCTTATCTCCCTCTATTGTTGCTTTAGACTTGTTGTAAACATAAATTCCATTTTGACCGGAATCGCTGATATCATTCTTCTTAATAACCGCTTGGGAATTATCGCCAACACAGATTCCACATTTTTTATTTTTCTGGATGGTATTGTTTTCAATGTATTTTGCATTACATTTGTCATTCACCATAATTCCATGTTGTTTATTATTGTTGATTGTATTCCCTTTTATTCGCAGCGTCACAGATTCTCTTCCGCCAATTCCATGTCTTCCGTTATTCTGAATCACACAGCCCTTAATGGTTGCAGAAGTTCCTTTTCCAAAAGGAGAAACACCGCAGACTGTATTTCCCTCTGTTCTTGCTTTATTTAACTCCAGAGACGCTCCTTGGAATACGCCAACTCCATGACCGGACTCTCCCTCAGAAGATTTTTTTGGCTTTAATCCATTGTTGCTGAAAACGCCATACTTAATTTTCACTTTGGAAGATTTTCCTGAAATAGAAACGCCGTTCCAGTTATTGCGTTCCACTTTGTTGCCTTTTGTCTGACTGGAACACTCCATATTAACAGAAGAGCCTGAAATTGTAATACCATGCTCTTTACTTCCAGTCACTGTTGTGTTCTTGATGCTTCCGCTGCTGCCTTTTGAGAACACAATTCCGCTGCCGCCGTTTCCAGCGCAGACAACATTGTCTATGGTTGCTTTTGATTTGGAGTCACTCACTACAATTCCATTTTCTTTATTATTCTGTACCTGAGCTCTTCCCTGAATTGTTACGGATGATTTTTTCTGCACATAAATTCCGTATTCCTTGTTGCTCTTCATTTTACCGCCGGAAATGCTTCTCACTTTTGCACTCTTATAAACGGCAATTCCATGCGCCGTATTTGATACGAAATCTGAATTAGTGATTTTCTTAACCTCAGCACCGCTTACTGTAATTCCTGTGTCTCCATTTGTGGATATTGTAGATTTGCTGATATTAGAAATCACCGCAGAGTCATCCACATATATGCCGCTTTTACTATTGTTGGAGATACTGCATCCTTCGATAGCTGCAATTTTGCTCTTCTGACCGATACGCATACCATGTTCTTTTACATTCTTTATGGTACAGCTCTTAATTGTAATATTATCTGCTTTGTAGAACACAAAACCATTTTTAACCTTCCTGGCTGCATCCCAGGTTCCGCCCTCAATAGTAGTATTCTTAATACTCTCCTGGGCCCCTGTTGTTATCATATAATCCATGTTGGAAGATACTGTAATGGTGGCTCCGGCAGCCGCAATTTTCACATTGGATATCAGACGAATGGGCTGTTTTAATTTATAGTTTCCGCTTGGAATCTTTATGGTAGCTCCGACAGTTCCATTCTTTTTACACTCTTTCAAAGCATTATTCAGAGCTGTAGAGATATCTCCGCCTCCTGAAACTTTAAGAGTAATAGTAGTTCCTCCCTGAGCTCCCTTCACCATATCAGAAGCCTTATAACTCTGAACTCCCGTCGTCTCCTCAGATAATGCATTCCAGTCTGTCGATTCCATAACCTGCTCCTGCTCTACAGAAGCTGCCTCCACCATGGGCATTCCAACCTGACTGGAAACTCCCACACTTGCACACAGCAAAGCAACTAGTACCCGCTTTTTCATAACTTAGTTTCTCCTTTCAAATATAATCTTTTAGATAATTAAAATTTACAATTACCTACAAAATCCCTGTCTCTACCAGCTTCTGGTGAATGCGCTCTATATTTTTCCCATCACAGAATTCATTGATGCTCTGATAGCATACTTCGTTTTCCTGACTTCTCGCTCTGTCCAAAAGAATTTCCCCCTTAACAACGATATTCTTCAAGACCTGCTCTAAAGCGTCCAAATCAAAAACCCTGGCTCCAATGTATTCTTCCTGAGACGGAATCAATTTACCGCTTTCCATTTCATACAGTTCCAAATCCGGCTGGTAAAAAACAACTCCTCCTCCTTGATAAAATACATTATAACATACGGAAGAATAATCTGTCACTAAAAGTTTTGCCACTTTCAGCACCTCAGAAATAGGCTCCTTCCACACAGAGTCTTTCATATTTGTACCGGCCAGCAAATCCACCACTTTCGGGTGGGGCACAATGATAATTTTAGATGCATCCATATATTTCTCTAAAATCTGATAAATTCGGATGACATTTTTATAATACTCTGACTGTTCAAAATCCAGCAGATGTTCTTCGTAAGTTTTCCAGGTAAGCATAATCACTGCCTTATCCTCAGAGTCCTGATTGATATGCTTGTAGTCTATCTTGCTGAAAATAGGCAGTCCCGTATTCCAAATACGCTCTTCCGGAAGATGCAGCATATCGCATACTACATCTTTTTCTTTCTCGCTTCCCACTATGATATATTCCGGTTCTCCCTCTTTTCCCACCACAAAAGTAGAGGAAGGCCCCTGACATTTCAAATAGGTAACTCCGTGCTGCAGGAAAATAAAGGGATGCTCACAGGTACTTTTCCTAAAATACTTGTTGTTGGACCTCAAAATATTGAGATGCGCCGGAGCCTCCGTAGAAATATAGTAATTCACCCGGTACAAAAGCCAGTAATATTTGAGAGAGTATTTTCGAACTACATTTTTCTCCTTCTTGATGCGCTGATAGTCCTCGGAATGTTCATCAATAATATAGTAGTTCCGGGATGCGGTACTGTTTTGAGCCATCAAAAATAAATCGAAAGTTCCCTCTTCTGCTTTCTCCGCAAATTTTTCATAGAAGAGATTGACATTCCTGCCATGCTTAGAGCGCCATCTTCCTAGATGATAAAATAACCAGGAAACGCCTCTGCTCTCCATTAACTTAAACCACAGCCGGTTCTCCACCGCCTCTTTCAGTCTCTTTACAATAGAAAAATTTCCGCGGTCTGTTCTTCTGAGATGAATGGCAAAGTCTTTCATATAGCAGCTCTTGTAAGGCGCATAGTAATGCCGGATATTGGCATTTTTCTTCCGGAATCTCTTACCAATACGATAATCCAGCTCCACGCCGTCGACATTCAGTATCATATTCAGCGTATTATTAATCTGTGTATCGTCCGTCAGCAGAGATTCCAAAGGGACTTTAAAATGATGCACCTGTCCCTGCAGTAGTAATTTCCATTTTGGAATAATCCCGGTTCCTATCTTTATCTTAGATTCCTGATAGTTTTTCTCGTCAATATAAAAACGCTGTTCCTGAATTGGAATTTCATAGGCATTCCTGAAATATCCAAGCAGATAAAGAGATAAATATTTCCTGCTCAGCCCCAAATGCAGCACTTTATAAGAAAAATTCACCAGTTCCTTGTAAAACCTGCTCTTAAGACGATAGGAATACCATATCCTATTTTCATCTGACCATACAGCTAATACGGCCTCGTCATTTTCGTTTTCTATAGGAGGTATGGAACTATCCTCATCCTCAAAGTCGTTCAGCGCAATCTGCTGAGGTTCCATATAAAATACTGTATTCTTCTGGTCCTGACCCTTGGCCTTTATTTTCGTCCTATATTTTCTATTAAACACCAGCATTCTGACGTCAATTTCCTCTGTGTCCTGTGGCGTCATTCTCGCCCTGACACACTGTATCTTTAATATATCATTCTGAAATTCCACACAAATTTTGCTCAAGATTTTTCTCCCTATATCTCGAAACCGGATTTTTCAGGCAGCAATTGCTGAAAAGCATCCTGCACTTCCCGTTTCTTCCTTTCAAAATTCTCAGTGTAAATCGTATCATTGACACAAATCAGCTTATATTTTCCCTCCCGAACAGAATTCAAAGCCAACTGATAATTTCTCTCTTTAATATGAAAACAGCGGCCGATTTTCATGGAACGCGGAATAAAGTTTCCGCTTGCCAGCTGCCAGTACTTAATCAGCCATTGATTTACATTTGACTTGGTACGAAACTTGTCCATACAGGTGGCCCGCAGCGTCTCCTCCTCCAGCTTCCACACTTCCTTAAAGGTACTCTTGCGGAAATTGCTGGGAAGATGATTGTAATAAAATCCTGGAAACCAGGGCCAAATCATCAATGCAGTGGTTCGAACCAGACTCTTCCAGCCATTGATGGGATGATACCATTTCCGGAAATTCTTCTTAAAACATTCTTTTTTATCAAAATGGATATTTATCAGCTCAACATCGTTGCCATTGAAAAATCCGGCACTCTTTTTACCAAAATAAATACAGTTCAGTGCAAACACATCCCTCGGAATCCCATTTTTGAAAAAATCCTCAGGCGTCACATGATTTGTAATGAACATATCGTCATTAAAGTAAACAAAATGTTCTGCCAGCCCCTTGATTCTGTGAAGATTCATCTCAATGGTGTTGGCGTTAAAAGTGGGCAGAAATTCCTCCGGAATATAGTCCTTGTGATTGACAATATTCAATTTGGGATGGTTCACATTCAGCCATGGAGGCAGATGTCCCCAGGTAACAAAATGAATTTTATTCACCCATGGGGCAAATTTTTCCACTCCCCGGAACCAATACTGGAGATTGTCCCAGCTTCGATAACGGATTACGGTGCTGTCGCCTTTATCGTTGCTCTCATCATATTTGTCTTTTTCTTTCTGCCATTCCGGGTCATTTCCATCCACCCAAATCAGCACAAAATCAATTTTTGGTCTCTTTTTCTTTTTCATAGGAACCTCCCAATCCAGTTTTCCTTCTCCTGTCCTTCTTACATATCACATTCCATTGATGTGGCATTCTCTCAGCCGGACACGGTCAATTTTTCCATTTTTATTCAAAGGCAGCTGCTCCATCCATTCCATTCGGTTCGGAAACATATATTTGGGCAAAGCCTGATTCAAACTGCGGAGCAGTTTTTTGTCACATTCCTCCGCCGCCTGATAAAACAACACAATTTTCTCTTCTCTCTCATCATAAATACAGCATGCAGCCTCCACAAATTCCAGAGCATTGATGGCTGTCTCCACTTCCCCCAGTTCAATTCGATGTCCCATATGCTTAATCTGGTCATCTTTCCTGGAGACAAATATCAAATTCCCATCCTCTCCATAACGGCCCAAATCTCCGGTACAATATATCAGCTCCGGCCAGGCCTTATTTAAGGGATTTTGAATAAACGCTTCTCTCGTTCTCTCCTGCTCATTGTAATATCCCAAAGCCAGACAGGTTCCTCTCACACAGATTTCCCCAGTCTCCCCTAAGGGAACTTCCTGCCTGCGTTCCTCATCCAGCAGTAAAATTTCCGTATTCTCAAAGGCAGTGCCGATGGGAAGGACCTCCTGGTCCTCGAAAGAGCGCTCCACTTTATAATACGTGCAGTTACAGGTGATTTCCGTAGGCCCATACAGATTTATGTAAGTGACGTCCGGAAGATACTTTCTCCAGTAATTCAGCACTTTATTTGACATGACTTCTCCTGAAAACATTACTGTTTTCAAATATTGAGGCATCATCTGCGAAAACACGTTGAGATTCTCTACAATCCGCAGAACAGAAGCCGCCCAGATTGCCGTATTGATTTTGTGCCGGTTCAATCCGTCGATGAGTCTGCCTGGCATGGAAAACATCACTTTAGGCAGCACATGCATGCTCCCGCCGTTTTTCAGTGTAGAATAAATATCTTTCACAGAAACATCAAAATCAAAAGGGGCCTGATTGCCCAGCACAATATTCTCGTCCAGCCCAAAGGTTTCCTGAAAATGTTCTATAAGGTCTATCACAGACCGGTGGCACACCAGCACTCCTTTTGGAACCCCGGTGGAGCCTGAGGTAAATATCGCATACAAAGGGTTTGTGTCAATTTCCAACTGGAAAATCTTCTCTAATGCTTCCTCTTGAATTTCTGCCTTTTTCAGGCACTCCAAATCCAAAACAAGACCGTCAAATTCCATCTTATCCAATACTTTTTTTGTCTTTTCCGTAGCTATCACTGCAGAAGGATGTAAGGTCTGAAATATCAATTCTATTCTTTTTGCAGGCATTTTGCAGTCCACCGGAACATAGAAATTACCACTGTACACTACGCCGAAAAAGCCTATCAGACTGTCCACATCCCGCTCAATCAGCACCACAACGGGATTTTTCCTTCCTATCTTGTAGGTACAGGACAAACTACTGGCAACTGCCCTGGCCGTATTTCGAAAATCTCTGTAAGTAATCTCATGTTCTTCATCTGCAAACACTTTTTTGTCTGGAAATCTCTCCGCCGATTTTTCCAAATATTCCAATACATTTTTCTGCATTCTTTTTCTCTCTCCTGATTATGACATAAATTCCTCATAAGCCTCCAGCACTTCCTGGGGTTTTCCCTTCATCCGTATCTTTCCCTCGTGAAGCCATAGAATACTGTTGCACAGTTTATTCAATGTATCGTTGCTGTGAGAAACAATAATAACCGTTCTGTCTGCATTCGTAATTAACTGCTTCATTTTCTTATAACTCTTTTTCTTAAATTTAGAGTCTCCTACACTCAGCACCTCATCAATCAAAATAATTTCTGTCTCCAAAATTGCCGTTATGGAAAAAGCCAATTTAGAATACATACCGCTGGAGTAAGTTTTCACAGGCTTGTCAATAAAATCTCCCAATTCCGAAAATTCTATAATTTCATTTAATT
>JAAWLS010000123.1 GCA_022798035.1 Lachnospiraceae bacterium
ATGACTTCCCGCTCCCAGCCCAATGCCTCCCTTTTGGTCGCAAAGCCCCTTTTCTGCGTCTGTTTCCTCTCCCCTTTGTAATTCGTATATCGGTAGATGACACGCCACTTGTCGCCATCCTTGTAAACAGCCATATGCTCACGCCCCTTTCCCCGGGGCTGGCTACAGAAGTAATTAAATCTGCTGTTAGCCCCGGTAAAAATTTAAAGATTCCTACACTATTCGCTGTAACATAATTCCTTACGGAAAAATTACTCATTGCAACTTCTTACGGAAAAACTACTCGCTGCAACATTATTCCTTACAAAAAACTACTCACTGTAACACAACTTCTTGCGGAAGAAATTTGTGTTCACTCTGCCCGATACTGTCAGGTAGCCAAGCTCACGCATTTCTGTATTCAGCTCCCGGACAACCTTGTAGGCATAGGATTTGGAGACGTTCAGCTCCTGCACAACTTCCTCAACCGTCATAAAGTTTTTACCTTCCATTATCCATCCTCTCCTTTCCCTGTCTTATTCCCAGCCTTTCTTCCTGCTTTCCCCCTTTCCCTCTTTTATTCCTAATTCCTCTGCCTGCACCCGTAAATCTACATTTCTTTCCAGCCGTCAGTTTTTACCGGCAGTCCCAATCGTGACTAAATTTGTTTGTTTAGTCTATGTATTTCCTATATTACTAAACTTACAAATTTAAGTCAAGGGATTTCAGAAAAAATCTTAACTTTTTTAATTTAATTTCTTCTTGCTATCTTCACTATGCCATGCTATACTGTACCCAACAAATTTGTTTAACTGTTCAGCCACAGCGAAATTGAGCTGTCATGGCTAAACAGAAACCCAACTACACGGAGGTCTACTTATGGCAATCGGAAAACGTATCAAATTTTTTCGCAACAGGAAGAACCTGACGCAGAAACAGCTTGGCGAACAGCTCGGCTTTCTGGGCAGGACTTCTGACGTGCGCATGGCGCAGTATGAATCAGAGGCAAGAATCCCAAAGCAAAACCTTGTGAAAGAAATGGCGGATATACTCGGTGTCAGCCCCCATGCCCTGACTGTGCCAGACATTGACACATACATTGGTTTTTTACATACCCTCTTTGCATTGGAGGACATATACGGATTTAAGATAATGGAAAAAGACGGTCTTATCTGCCTTTGCCGGGATTCTTCTAATTCTTCCCCTGTGGATACGGTCAGCGCCATGCTCAGGGAATGGCAACAACAGGCAAAAAAGCTTGAAAACGATGAAATCAGCAGAGAGGAATATGACGAATGGCGTTACCGATACCCGGAACTGGACACCAGCCAGCATTGGGCAAAGACGCCTTCCAAAGAAATGAGTGATTACCCCATTAAGAAATCAGAGAAATAGCCAAAGAAATACAATAAGAAAAACCTTGCTGATATTCAATTTTCATTTCAGAATATCAGTAAGGTTTCCTTATGTACCATATTGAAATATATAAATCATTCCTTGAATAAGAAAAAGTGTTGCCAAATCGTTGCCAGTCACTAAACTATTCTGCTTGCAGCCAGCATAAACACTGGATTTCTCTCATCCTTTGAATTACTCGAACTCCACATTCTCTTTTCTAAATCAGATTCTAAGCCTTCTACATTTTTTGTATCAATCCGTCAAAAAACTATATCCGCTTATTTTCCAAGACGGAATCCATCTATTTCTGTTCCAGTTTCTCTTTGCGTTTATCCAAAAGCTCATCAATGGCGCTCACCAGTCTGCCGATTTCCGGTTTAGTCAGCTGAGCATCTGCTCCCAGCATCTCTCCCTTACGTCTCATTTCTTCATTTACAAGGGATGAGAAAATAACGACTGGAATATGCTTCAGTTCATCATCTTCTTTAATCAATTTCGTGAGACGGTGGCCGTCCATCAACGGCATCTCTATATCAGTAATAACCATATGTACCTTTTCGTCCAGATTGCCGGACTTTCTGAATTCGCAGAGTCTATCCCACAATTCCTGTCCATTGCTGTTGACAATCAATTTGGTATAGCCTGACTTCTTTAGACAGTCTGTAATCAGTTTGGACAACAGCGGTGAATCCTCTGCCACCATAATCGGTGAATCGCTTCGGTTGCGTTCCTCCAATGCTTCGATATCTGACACCTGTAATCCTGTCTCTGGGCTGATATCAGTCACAATCTTCTCAAAGTCAAGAATGACAACCAAACGGTCCTCTAGTTTGATAACTCCGGTAGACACACCGCTCTCTTCCACATTGATAGTAGAATCCGGCTTGATAATGTCTGCCCAGGAAAGTCTGTGAATACCGCAGACCTCATCCACATGAAAAGCAATATTCAATTTATTAAAATTGGTAATAATAAACAGTCCATTTCTGTCAATTTCCGGAAGTCCTAAACAATTCCGCAGATTAATCACTGTTATCATCGTATCTCTTGGCATAAATATACCTTCCACACTTGGATGTGCATTAGGAATCGGAGTAACCGGCTGATAATTTAAAATCTCCCGAATTTTCGCTACATTGATACCGTAATGATTTCCAGCTAATGTAAATTCTAATACCTCCAGCTCATTTGTGCCATTCTCCAAAAGAATATTTGTATCCATAATAGTAACTCTCTCCTCTCCGGTATAGTTCCGTATAATATAGCTTATCGAATTTGCAAAGCAACTTTCGATAAAAGGCGCTGCATAGCGCCGTCCATTTGATTATAGGGTTCCCGAAGGGGTTCCCATAATATCAAGTATGTCTGGGTATACCTGCCGCCTTGGCACTCGAAGGCTCTGCCCTCTTCAGACAATATCTTTCCTGCCCATCAGGCAATTTAAACAGCTATCCACATTATAGCACATACTTTCTGAAAAATACATAACAATTTTCTAATTTTATAAAAATTATTGCAACAGCTCAACCCTGCATATAAAAACACAGCTATGGCTTTTATGGGCATGGTATACTGCTCTATTTTAACATTATTTCGGTTGTGCTCTCATTCATCTGCATTGTTAGCTGAATGGTAGATATGTTCTCCGCTGCTGTCTTCGGTACCTCAAACAGCAAGATTCCCGCCGTCGTCTGTCCTGCCTCTAAAGTACCGATATAAGTGGACACATCGTTCTCCAGCATCGTAATCTCATTCTTCACTCCTGGCTCCTCATTTATTTTCAGATTGAAAATGGGCTGCTTGCTCAGTAAATCACAGGAAACGGCTTCTGCACCTGTATTAGTCATATTTACATTCAAGATAATGTAAGTATTTCCCTCCTGAGCATCCAAAGAAAAATATCCTCCCTGCTGGTAATTATCACTGATAGAATAATCTTTGTAAGAAAATTCTATTCCAGGAATTGCCAATGCCTCTGTGAAGGTGGTTCCAGAAGTTTCCTTTTCTTCTTTCTTCTGTTCTCCCTGGCCCTTGCTGTCCTCTGTTTCCTCTTTCTTATCTTCGTCCTGTTCTTCTGTCTCCGGAGAAAGCTCTTCTTCCTCCTCTTCTTTCGGATATACCGCCGACATTCCTTCCTGCTGATAACTGTTATGTTTCGCCAAGGTTCCTGCGGAATAATTTACCACAATCATCTCTTCGCTCTCTGTCAATACTGCCATTTCTTCTCCGCATCCGGCAAGCAGTAAAGCTCCAGCTAACAGTACTGCTCCCTTTTTTATGAATTTCTTCATAAGTATGTCTCCTTTTTTTGCTGCCGCATATTCCTTTCTTCTGTATTCTACCATTATTTATCCCACAGGGCAACCATATTTTTTCACAGTTCAGCCATCACCAGTCACATATACGAATTATGCTCGCATCCATGAGTGTATGTGACGGATGATGGGCTAAAAGCCTTTTTATGAGCAAAGTTAGCTGCTATGCAGCTGGAAAACGCCGCAGGCGTCTTTGCGAATAGCGTGACTGACACCTTTTATTGACTTTTGCTGTCCAGCTCAAACCAGAATTTTACACCCTGCGCTTCGTTGCTGACTCCGCATTCCCGGTGGAAAGAGTCCATGATAGCCTTTACAATGGATAATCCAATCCCATTTCCTCCATATTCCCTAGTTCTTGCCTTATCCACTTTATAAAATTTATCCCAAATATGTGCAAGTTCCGTCTCAGGAATATGTTCTCCTGTGTTAAATACTTCCACTCTTGTAACCTCTTCTCCCGGAATCACCGATATTTCAATCCTCTTTTCTCCGGAAGCATAGTGAATGGCGTTGCTGATATAATTTGTGAGGACCTGTTCCGTTTTAAACTCATCTGCCCACACGTAGAAAGGACCCGTTCCTTTCACTTCTAAAGAGACATTACTCTGCTCGCGCAGTATGACCGTGGCATTGATTACTCCCCGTAGTACCTCCATCAAATCAAACCGCTCAAACACAACCTGGTCGCCTCCGGATTCCAGCTGATTCAGTGTCAGCAGATTTTTCACAAGCTGATTCATTTTATCTGCTTCGTCCATAATCACTTCACAGTAAAATTCCCGGCTGTCTGCATCGTCATTAATGCATTCCTGCAGCCCTTCCGCATACCCTTGAATCAGAGCAATCGGCGTCTTTAATTCATGAGAAACATTGGAAATAAACTCTTTTCGCATTTCGTCTATCTCTGTTTTCTTCTCGATATCTATTTTTAATTCATTGTTGGCGCTCTTTAATTCTGAGATTGTCTGCTCTAAAGCGGCAGACAGCTGATTCATGTGCTCTCCCAGTAAATCAATCTCATTTTTCCCCTCGCTGTGAAACTTAGCGTCGAAATCCAGATTCGTCATTCGCTTGGAAATATCTGCCAGCTGAAGAATGGGATTTGTAATTCTTCGGGTAACAATATAGATAATCACTGCACAGAGCACCACCGCTGTAATTCCCACATAGGCCAAAAATCGATTGGCAATTTCCACGCTCTCTTTGATGCTCTCCACCGCCGTCCGCATGAGAACCATATTTCCATTCTGCAGATTTCCCCACAAAACAAGATAATCTGATTTCAGCCTGCTGTCAGTCGTCTTTTCTACTACGTACCGCTCTGTGTTTTCCAGTATTTCAGCTCCCTGGCCTGCTCCCCGGAAAATCAACTCCATAAACTGCAGCAGCAGTTCTTCGTTGTCTCCCACATTCGACTGTATGATGGTGCGGTCCGAGCTGATAATCATCACAGTAATATTGCTGTTGGCGCATCGTTTTTCCAAAGCTATCTCAAACCCTTCCTCCCCGTCGCTTCCGTCTCGGACAGCTCTTTCCATCATCTCAAACGTGCTCAGCAGCTTTTTCTGTTTATGCTCCACATAATATTCTTCCAAAAGAGATGTATTTACAAACCAGCACAGCAGTACTGTGCCGGCCACTATTCCTATCATAATCGTCGTTATTTTTCTGGTGATGGAATATTTCATGCCTCCACCTCAAATTTGTATCCCATCCCCCAAATCGTCTTGATATAATCTCCCTTGTCTCCCAGTTTGCTGCGCAGCTTTTTCACATGGGTATCTATGGTTCTGGCATCTCCAAAATAATCGTAATTCCATACATGATTCAAAATTTTCTCTCTGGAAAGAGCAATTCCCTTATTTTCGATAAAATAAGTGAGAAGTTCAAATTCTTTGTAGCTTAATTCCAAATCCTTTCCGTTTACCAGCACCTGATGTCCCAGCTTATCTACCATGATACCGCCGATTTCCAGTGTCTCTTCCTCTTTCTGTCCGGTGCGCCTGAGAATTGCCGCCACTCTGGCCACTAGAATCTTGGGGCTGAAAGGTTTGGAAATATATTCATCCGCCCCAATATCAAATCCCATCAGTTCATCGCTCTCTTCTCCCTTTGCCGTCAACATAATAATGGGTACTTTAGAGTTCTCCCTTATCTCTTTGCAGACTTCCCATCCATTGATTTTAGGCATCATAACATCCAGAATAATCAGCGCAATATCTTTCTGAGCATAAAATTTGTTCAGGGCGTCCTCCCCATCTCCAGCTTCTATCACTTCAAATTCCTGTTTTACCAGAAAATCCCGCACCAGCTTCCGCATTCTGCTCTCATCGTCTACCACCAATATTTTTAATTTATCCATTTACATTCACACCTTCCGATTTCTCTCCTTTTCTGGCACAATATCTATTCCTAGATTGTACAATATGATTATGGATAATCTGTGAAAAAATATCCTCATTTCATCTGTGTACGAAACCCAGCATGAAAATACATAAAAACGTTCCTGTGCAAGGCAGCGCAGGCTTCCTGTACAAGACAGTGCAGGCTTCCTAAATACAAAAAGTGCAGACTTCCTGTACAAGACTGCACAGGCTTCCTGCAGAAAAAGTGTCCGAAAAAGCCAGCTTTCCAGGACACTTTTACACGCAAAATGTTTCCCTCTTTCTGCAAAGAGAAGTATGATAATTATAAATGTTATGCAAAACACAAACATCCAAACCACACCCTATGGATTTCCCCGCTCTCTTTCTTTCAGGCTTCTCTCCCTCTCTTCTAATTCCTGTTCCCACTGGGCATATTTGTCCACAATCTTATTCTCATAGTTAATGATATTGGGATGCTCATCCATCAATGTAATCACAATCATCCCCACAGCTACCAGAAGAAGGAAAAAATTGGCTGCCAGACTAAAGCGCAGAAATCCTCTGCTGCTTTTCAATTTGCTCTCTGCTCGTCTCTGCCGCAGTTCTGCCGCCCGTCTCTTCTCTTTTTCCTGCTCCAGCTTTTCTTCATATTCTTCTACCAGTTTTTCCTCTTCTGTTAATTCTGTCTCACCCAGCCCCGCCATAATTTTTTCAGGCTGACGGCTGCGGGGCTTTTCAAAACTATAAGGAATTTGTCCCTGCTCAACCATAGTTTCTTCCGGCTGACGGCTGACGACGGCAGGTTTTGTTGTCTCTTTTACCTGGATTGGCTCCAGTCCTTCTTTTTTTATCTCCGGGATTCTGGAAAGATAATCCCGAAGCTGCTTTAAGTACATCAGCCCCACCGGGGTCTCAAACACGTTTTCTGCCGTGAGCTTTCGGTACATCTCCAATACCATTCTAGGATTTTTCATATCCAGATTTTCTTTTACATATTTTATGCTTTCTGCCTCCCGGAGGGCCTTCTGGGCTGTTTCCCTGCCG
>JAAWLS010000124.1 GCA_022798035.1 Lachnospiraceae bacterium
TTCAGCACCGTCATTCCGATAGGCAGCGTCATCTTCTCCGATGAGGTAATAAATATCAGCGGTCTGAAAAAATCATTCCAGGAAGTGACAAAAGTCAACATTGCCACTACAACTACCGAAGGTTTCGCCATGGGCAGAATCACTTTTGTAAACACTTGGAATTGGGAAGCCCCATCAATGATTGCCGCCTCATCATAACTTTTCGGGATAGACTGCATATACTGCTTTATGATAAAAATGCCAAGAGGGCTTATCAACAGCGGCAGAATAATTGATATCCTTGTATTTACCAGGCCGATTTTACTAAACAAGATGTAAAGGGGCACTACTGTTGCCTGAACCGGAATCATCATGCCGGATAAAATCATCAGCAAAAATCCATGATTTCCCCTGAACTTCAAACGGGCAAAGGCATATGCCGCACTGCTTGATATGGCACATTGTACTGCCGTAGCCGTGACTGTGACAATCACACTGTTCACTAAATAAGATTTCAATGGAATCAGTTGAAATACTTCTTTGTAATTACTGATATTAAAAGAAGTTGGAAGAAAAGACGGCGGCAGTTTAAAGGAATCTTTAGGCAGTCTCAGAGAAGAAGAAAATATCCAAAACAAGGGCATAAGCATAAACAAAGCAATCAGCGCAAACGCCAAAATTTTCCCTGCACGCCATACCATCCTGCTGCCTTTCACCGCTTTTTTGTCTGTAGACAGTTCTACTGCTCGTTTCATAAAGCACCTCCATATCTCTCTGCTCTTCTGCAGCATTTTCTACTCCAAATCATAATTGACCCATTTGGAAGACAGCACAAATTGAGCAGTGGTAATTCCGATGATGATAATAAACATAAATATTGATAAAATACTTGCATAACTCATATTTCCCCCATTAAAATACTCATAAATCTGCAAGGTAACTGTGGTAGTACTCAAGCCTGGTCCACCGGAAGTAAGAATAAAAGGTTCATCGAAACACTGTAGATAACTGATAAATGACAAAATCAATACCATAAAAATGGTAGGAGTCAGCATCGGAAGAGTAATCTTTCGGAACATCTGCCATTTGTTGGCCCCATCAATACTTGCCGCTTCATATAAATTCTCCGGTATGTTCTGCAGTCCCAAGTAATAGTAGATAAAAGGAGTTCCCACAAATTTCCATATACTGAAAATCACTACGGCCCAAAAAGCCCATCTGGAAGACGTCAGCCATGGTATTTTTTCCAGGCCAAAACGCTGTAGAATGTAATTTACTGCCCCTAAATCTGTATTAAACATGAATTTCCACGCCACTCCTACGGATGCGGTGGTTAATACGGTAGGAATATAAATAATGGTTCTCATAACCGCGGACATCTTTTTCCCAGCTGCATTTACGATAACTGCCAGTAACAGTCCAATCACAACATGGGAAATTACCAGTACTACCAGCAATTTTCCTGAACTCAAAAGAATTTCTGCAATATCTGGACTGGCAAATACACTCTTTATATTTTCAAGCCCCACAAATCTGGGCTTACTTACAATGTTATAGTCAAAAAACATCAGCCCCACGGAAGCTATAATCGGATAACCAAAAAATATCAGATATAACAGGACTGCCGGGGCAATAAACAGATATGCACTTCGATTATTTTTTTTCATCGTATCCCTCATTCCAAAACAATTATTTCTGTGCCATTCTAAAAGTAATTACATGCAATCATAATGGCTGTAGAAATATTTCTTCTACAGCCATTACACTCCTGAGTCAGTAACTATAAAAGTTTATTTATTTCTTCCGTTGCTTTCTCCAGACCTTCTTCTACTGAGATTTCATCTGCAAAAATTTTTGTCATATATTTATCAAAAATATTTGTCATTTCCGCATAACAAGACGGCGCCTGCAGTGGAACTGCATTATCTGCACTCTCTCTCCATATTTCGCCATTTTCCGGCTCCATGCTGGGCAGAAGTTCTTCCATTACGTCAATTCGAGAGGGAATGGAATCATATTTCATAAATGTTTCCTGAGAAGATTTGTTCCCTGCCAGCCAGCTAGCCAAAAGCATTGCATTTTCCTGCTGTTTGGAAGAAGATAACGCCACAAATCCTGCTGCACCAAATGCAATTTTTCCAGAAGGCTGACCTGGAATATACTGTACGTCATAAGTCGTAAAATCATTACTATGCAGAGAATTGATTCCTCCCCTTCCATAACTAATCATTGCAATCTGGTCAGACATAAAAAGGTGAAGATTATCAAGGCCTGCCGGAACTGGAGCCACCTTATATTTGTATACCAAATCATACAAAAACTGAACTACTTCTTTTACTTCCGGTGTGTTCAAAGTACACTCTGTCATATCTTCATTCAAAATAGAGCCGTTATTGGCATAAATCCAGTTAGACATTGTGAAATAATCTGGCGATACTGCAATTCCATACTGAGTATATCCATCTTTTTCCACGGTCAATGCCTGCGCATATTGTAAAATATCTTCTCTGCTCCAATCTTTTTCAGGCATGGACAGATTTGCTTCTTCCAAAAGTTTCGTGTTGATAAATTCTACCGCATTATTCCACTCCCAAGCAAGCCCATATTTTTTTCCGTCCTGCTCAAAGGTTGAGTTGACATTCTCATGAACCTGGTCTGCGCCGATATTTTTCAGCAGTTCCTCATTATCTGCAAAAAAGTCATTAAATGAAATTGCCAGTCCCTCTTCCACAAAAGTGGAAACGCCTTCTGTGGCCAGACGTATAACATCAATAGACTGATTACCAGAAATCATGGTTTTTACTTTTGTGATATAATCTCCCCAGTTTGTAAAAGGAATGTATTCTACTTTCACCTGAATATCTGGATATTCCTTGTTAAATTCTGCCAGAATTGTGTTCAATTTCTCTTCTGCCCCTGGGTCTGCCGGATATACCATCACCAATGGCTCCGAATTTCCATCCGTAACATTTGACGCTTCGGATGAATTCGATACATCTGACTGTTTTGAATCATCGGATGCAGATTTCTCATTTTGGGAATTATCGGATGAACATCCAACCATCATAACCATAATTGCCGCCATCAGCATAATTGATACTGCTCTTTTCATTTTTTTCATCATTTTTCTTTCCTCCTTTGTTTTGTTACATAATATTTTCTTCTCTTACAGTTTTTGACGGTAATGCTGGAAAGGGTACCGTGGGTAATTCCTGATACCAGTATGCAACGCTTGAATAATCATCACTCCTTTCAAAAATACAGATTCCGTCGCTTTCTTTTGTACCAACTGCACGATAATAATTTCCTTCCTGCCCGTAAAACTTCCTTGCCTTCTCCTCATTTCCTGCGCCAAGCTGCTGTATCGTTACTTTCAATCTTTTCTGAAAATATATGGGGTCGTCTATATGGAATCGAAACAGAGAATAATACCCTCTCTCGTTATCCATAACCACAGCTCCTTTATCCGGCGTAACAGTTTCTTCCGTTCCCCACCCGCTGCCAATGTAATCTTCTGTTCCTGTACCGCATATAGTGGGAAAGGCTTCATCATCGTCGATATAAAATTTCACTTCTCCTTCTCCCCACCATTCATCCAGATGACCTTCAAAACAATTCCGAATTCCTAATACGGTTCCTACATACACTCCTTTTCCTTCTATACCGTCTAAAATGGTATAGTCTGTATTTAGAGGACAGGGATTCTGCCTGCGGAACTGGGCATGAAAATATCCGACATTTTCCCCCAGCTCATCTCCCAGACTGTAATCAATCTGATAAAACACCAATTCTATTTCAGAATCTGAATCATTTTCCACAGTTATCTTTGCATGTTTTTGAAAAGGCATTGGAAAATGACAGTTGAAGCCTCTGCCATCCTGCATGGTGATATATCTTGTTATCAAATGACGTTGGAGGCCATGGGCCACGCCAAAAAAATCTCCTATAGGAACTTCTACACTGGGAGTTTCCTGTCCATCCCAGTAAATACGCAGTATCATGTTTCTCAAATGTTCGGGATGATTTGGCGGAATGGTGAGCCAAATATGTCTTACCATTCCGGGCCCTTCCGTTTCCAGCAAAACTGCCTGATTCCCTGGCATAAAATGCTCTATGCAAGGAGAGCCTTTACGGCCTTTGCGGGTCTTCCCGCCTTGTCCAGCCTCTCCATGTTTATTTTCAAAAGTGGCTGCCCGGGACTTGATATTTTTCAATTCATATATCATTCTTTTTCTCCTTCCTTCCACTATATGGAACCCGTTCCATATAGTGGAAAAAAATAATAGTTTGAGAAGATTCTTATTTTTTCGAATTCCATATGAAACCCGTTCCATCTTTTTCTAAAAATAATAGATTCTCAATAGAATCTTCTCACAGTGTATGAAACCCGTTCCATACGTTATCTAAAAACATTTGCTTCTATATATTTGCATTCATTATACTTACTCCTGCTTCTCTTGTCAAGCCAACACACCTCTCTCTTAGATATTTTGTTACATTATCATAAAAGTATGAACTCACTTTTATATATTTCTAACAATCCAATGTTGTCATTCCCCTCTGCAGCGTAACGTCTAATTCAATTCTTTTTCCCTGAAGACTTTTCCCATTCACCAGCAAATCTATCAGCTGCACCGCTTCCTTTGCCAGTTCTGCGATAGGCTGTACCACCGTTGTCATCTTGGGTTCCACCATTCCTGTTACATACGTCCCATCATAAGAAACAAGTTTCAGGTCTTTCGGCACGCGGATGCCTCTGCGCAGCGCTTCGTTCATATATCCAATTGCCAGCAAATCCACGCCAAATACTCCGTCAAATGGAATTTTTTTTGAGAAAACATCCGCAATTACTTTTTCATAATATTGACTATCAAAACGATTTCTCTCTAATTCATAAGAATGTACTTCCACATCATGTTCTCTCATCATCCGGTCAAATTCATAGTGTCTCTCATGATATGGCGATTCCACCGATAAAGCGCCTCGAAAATGAAGAACTTTCCTACAGCCATTCCTTAGCAGCTCTTCCGCGGCCATCCTCCCGCCCCTTTTATGATTCACTGCTACAACGGGTATGTCTTCTCCCAGGTACCGGTCTAAGGCTACGATTGGTTTTTTCATCTTTTGATAAATTTCAATATCATTGGAATGCACCCCGCTGATAATCCCGTCTACAATGTGTCTGTTTAACATGTCCAAATATTCTAATTCCGCATTTCCGGCTATTGAAGTATTACATAGCATGGCTTTATAATTTTTCTCATGCAGCTCTATCTCAATATCATTTACAAACTCGGAAAAAAAGGGATGGGCTACGGTGGGAACCAATATCGCAATAATTCCCGTCTTTTTATGGTACAGATTGCGCGCCAGTTCATTTGGCGTATAGTTCAATTCCTGCATAGCCTTTTCTATTTTTTTTCTCGTTTCTGCCGAAACATATCCAGTCTCATTCAGCACACGCGACACGGTAGCTGGTCCGACATTTGCCAACTTTGCCACATCTCTGATGCTTGCCATTTTTTCACCTCCTTACGTTTATTGTTTTTATTCTATAATAAATCCCTGCCTGCCGCAACTGATATTTTTTAGTTTTCCCATTATAGATATAACTCGTTTTTTCTTGAAGTACAGGCTTTTTTCATTGCTAAGGATGCAATTGAAACCAAAATACCATTTATTTTACGAACTGATTGAGGACATTGTGCAACACAACGCATACATGAAATACATTTTTTCTTGTCAGCAGTCTTGAGCTTTTCCTTACTTATTGCCTGTGCTGGACAATTTTGAGCACACAGTCCGCAATTGGTACATTTGTTGTCAGCTTTTGGTACCAAACCTGCTCCGCCAGCTTTTTATATGAATAATTTCCCGGAATTTGCAATGTAGAAGTTTCAGCTGAATTTCTATATGGGGAAACTCAAAGTCTAAAAGGTCTTGACAAATCCTTGTTTCCCTCCTATAATTGGCATAAATTATAAAAAAGAATGCGTTGCACGCGTTCTTCGCGCGCGAGCGGTATTGCATAGCAATAAATATCATCTCCGCGAGCTGCGCATCCTGCCCGGAGGGCTTTTTATCTTATAGGAAATCTGAAGGAATTTCTTATAAGATAAAAATACAATCATATAAAAAGCTATGACAGGAAGAAGTAGCAGAGAGGAACTCCTACAGAGAGCAGCCGGAAGCTGAGAGGCGCAGGAAGAACTTTTTTGTGAATACATCCTCGAGCTTCACACTGAACGCAAGCATATCAAGCCTTTAGAATATGGCAGCGATATGGGCCAGTAGGCTGTGACGGAATGGCATCCGTTATTCTGCCAGAGTGCTGATTGGCACTTGCGAAGGCAGTCTGCGCGAGCAGATTGTGAACAAAGGTGGTAACACGGGATTTTTCCTCGTCCTTTTCAAGGACGAGGATTTTTTATTCTGTTTAGAAGATACCTGTCACGCCAAAGCATGCATGTGTCTTCCCACTCGATTCTCAGTATTTTTCAATGGAGGTACATTATGACAGTATATGACGAACTGGTTGCCAGAGGACTGATTGCCCAGGTGACAGATGAAGAAGAAATCAAAGAATTAATCAACGAAGGAAAAGCCGTATTTTACATTGGTTTTGACCCCACGGCCGACAGTCTTCATGTGGGACATTTTATGGCGCTGTGCCTAATGAAACGTCTGCAGATGGCCGGCAATCGTCCCATTGCCTTAATCGGCGGCGGCACCGCAATGATTGGAGACCCTTCTGGCAGAAGCGATATGCGTCAGATGATGACGCCGGAAACCATCCAGCACAACTGTGACTGCTTCAAAAAACAGATGAGCAGATTCATTGATTTTTCTGAGGGAAAAGCCATGTTGGTAAACAATGCGGACTGGCTGATGGAACTTAATTATATAGATGTTTTGCGGGAAGTAGGCTCTCATTTTTCTGTAAATCGTATGCTGACGGCGGAGTGCTATAAACAGCGCATGGAAAAGGGCTTAAGTTTCTTAGAATTTAACTACATGATTATGCAAAGTTACGACTTTTATGCGTTATACCAGAAATACGGCTGCAATATGCAGTTCGGCGGAG
>JAAWLS010000125.1 GCA_022798035.1 Lachnospiraceae bacterium
CAGGTGGGGCTGTACCGTTATGAATCCAATGCAGAATATATGAAAGAGCAGTTAGAGAGCCAGGGATATTCTGCTGACATACGCTGGGAAGAGCCTTATTACGCAGTTGTCGTGGGACAGGAAAACAGCCTGGAAGGAGCTATGGAACTTCAGACAAGGCTTCGCCGGGATGGATATGACACCCTTGTGGTGAGCCTCTAAGGTTAAAAATACAGCAGAATCCGGCGGGCAGAGATGTGCCGTGAATAAATCTAAAATTTTTATAAAATAGAAAAATTTTATTTACAATAGAAAGGGACTTTTGTATGATAAAAGCATCTTTTGTTCTATGTACAGAGTCTTTGTACGGATTTCCCAAATAGAATGACAATTTAATTCCAATGTCTGCGTTGAAAATGCCTGGCGGGAATCTCTTTTCGAAACCAGAGATGAGAGAATACGAAGGAGAAGCAGGGATGAAAATAGCATTTTGGAGTGAGGAGAGGAAGGCTGGCACTACCTTTAACACGGCAGTGGTTGCCTGTGCGTCTGCGCTGATGTATCCGCTGTGTGTTGCAGTGGTTTCCGGCAGTTATCAGAACAGAGATTTGGAAAGACATTTCCTGACGGAAAAGGGACGGAGTGTTTTGGCGGAGGATTGTGAAAGCTGGAAAGAAATTTCTCTGGCGGCAGAACAGCAGGAATATTTTGCCTTTGGAGGGCTGGATGCTCTTTTGAGCAGAATCGGAAAGGAAAAGCTGACAGAAGAAATGATAAAGGCAAATATGCGCCAGATAATAAAAGACAGACTGTACTGTCTGCCGGGAAGCGCCAGGATGGAGCAGGAGTGGTGGCGGGAAGCCCAGTCTTTTGAAAGGCTGGTACAGGTAATCAATGATGTAGAAGATTGTTTTGACGTGGTATTTATAGACTGTGGAAATAAAAAGGATGATTTCCCACAGAAGATGCTGCGGGAAGCAGATATCTGTGTCTTGAACATGAGGCAGGAATCCGAATTGATTGGAGCTTATTACAGGAATCCGCCCAGGCTGCGGGGCAAAACATTTTTTCTGATGGGCAGTTATTTTAAAGAGAATCTGTATACCAGAGAAAATCTGGAGCGTATTTACCGGATTGACAAAGATATGCTGGGGGCCGTACCCTATCATCCGCAGCTTCAGGCGGCCAGCCAGATTGGCAGAACGGAAGGAGAAATAGAGGAGCATGTGGGAAAAAGCATAAAAGGGAAAAATATATTTTTTGAGCAGGAGCTGTCGAGAACGGTCAGACTGATATTGAAGCGGTCAGGCGTGATTGCCTGACCCGCGGATAGTCCCTTCAAAAAAGAGCTGTCCGCAAAATATCGCGTCAGCTCTTGTAAAATCAGTGCAAGCGGCAGTTATGCAGACGGGGAAACGGCTGCCTGGCTGCTTTTGCAGATTTGCACCCGTGTTTCGTCAGCAGGTTTCAGGTTCCGGATAAGTCTCGCCGAATGTTTCCACAGTGACTTTTTTGAGTATCTGAGGCTGCATGGGGCAGTCAGAATAATCCACAGGTGTTTCAGCAATCTTGTTGACAGTTTCCATCCCTTCGGTAATCTGGCCGAAAGCCGCATAAGCGCCGTCTAAATGAGGAGCGTTCTGATGCATAATGAAGAACTGAGAGCCGGCAGAGTCCGGAGCCATGGCACGTGCCATGGAGAGAACGCCAGCGCTGTGTTTTAGTTCGTTGGAGAAGCCGTTCTGGGAAAATTCCCCTCGAATGCTGTAGCCTGGGCCGCCGGTTCCATTTCCATCCGGACACCCTCCCTGAATCATAAAACCACGGATAACCCGGTGGAAGCAGAGACCGTCATAATATCCCTTGTTAATTAAAGTGATAAAGTTGTTTACTGTGTTAGGAGCAATCTGGGGGAACAATTCCGCCTTCATGCAATCGCCGTTTTCCATTTCAAAAGTTACAATTGGGTTTTGAGCCATAATAGTTACCTCTCTTTGATTTTTAATACGTTAATTTTTCATTATTATATCCTGTATTCCCGATTTCGTAAAGAATAATTTCTGTCGACAAGAAGTGCGAATATTTTCAAAAGTCCGATGTTATTCTTTTAGAAAAATTCATACTTCATCGATGTGCCATCGATATACGAAAGGGGACTAATACTCATGGCAGATAAAATATTTGAAAACAATCAGGTTACAATTACAGGTGAAATCGTCTCGGATTTCCAGTATAGTCACGAGGTGTTTGGGGAAGGATTCTATATGGTGGAGGTATCTGTGAACCGGCTGAGCAGTTTTGCAGACATCATTCCTATGATGGTTTCGGAACGTTTGATTGATACACAAAGCAGCTATATTGGACAGTACATCCGGGTAGACGGACAATTCCGTTCTTATAACAGACACGAGGAAAAAAGGAATCGTCTGGTGTTATCTGTGTTTGTGAGAGAACTGGAATTTGTAAATGATATTCCGGAAGGAGAAAAGAGCAATCAAATCTTTTTGGACGGGTACATATGTAAGGAGCCAATTTACCGCAAGACGCCCCTTGGAAGAGAGATTGCAGATTTGCTGATTGCAGTGAACCGCTCTTATGGAAAATCAGATTACATACCATGTATCTGCTGGGGAAGAAATGCAAGATATGCCTCCGGGTTTGAAGTGGGAGGCCATGTGCAGGTCTATGGAAGAATTCAGAGCAGGGAATATGTGAAAAAGATTTCTGAGACAGAGGTGGAACACAGAGTTGCCTATGAAGTATCTGTAAGTAAAGTAGAATATATGGAATAAATAGAAAATAAATAGAGAAAATATTATAAAATTAGTTTATATAGATATAAAACACTGTGTTGTCAAACACAAAATTGACAAAAATTTGCATTTTCCGATGGTTTGTGGTATTTTAAGAAAAGGTTTGAAGGAAGAAAGGAAAATGGCATGTGTAAGGAAAAGGTTACTGTTTATTATGGTGATGGAAAAGGAAAGACAGCAGCAGCACTTGGATATGCAATTCAATCGGCTAGTCAGGGAAGCAGCGTAATTATCATTCAGTTCCTGAAAGGAAAGAAAGAGGAGGAACTGGGGTTTCTGCGGAGGCTGGAGCCGGAGGTGAAGTTTTTTAGTTTTGCAAGGTTTGAAAAAGATTTTACGGAGCTCTCTGAGGAAGAACAGAAGGAAGAGAGCATGAATATACGAAACGGATTTAACTTTGCAAAGAAAGTACTGGTTACTGGGGAATGCAGCATTCTGATTTTAGACAGTTTCCTGGAACTATTGGATAATCAGATGATTTCGGAAGAAGATTTAGAAATCTTGATGAATGCAAAATCAGAAGATACAGAGATGATGTTTACCGGCAGGCGTATGGGAAGCCTGCTGCAGAAATATGCTGGAAAAGTCTATGAAATCCACGGAGAATAATGCATATCGCTGTTGACTTTGCCTGTGGAGAATGCTATATTATTGTTAGTTAATAAAATATGATGAGATAGAGGTTGCGTGATTCATGAGTAGTTTATCGGATGTGGCAGGCACAGGGGATGATAATTGAAAGGGAAGAACGCCGAAAGGATTGTTCTATACCTGTATAGAGATTCTTGGGCATATAATGAAGAATTATATGACTGTCATCTGGAGCGGATGGGGAGCTATCATGGATTTATAAACAAAAAGCGAGACTTTTTGTAAACATCAGAATCTTTAAGCCGACTTGTCCGAGTCGGCTTTTTTATTCTATAGGAAAGTTCTTATCACGCTAAAGCGTGAAAGTATCTTTCCTATAGAATAAAAAAGCTCTATCGCAGCCCGTGGAACGGAACAAAATAATTTTTGAAAATCAGGAGGAAGGTATATGGCATTATTTAAAGGCGCCGGTGTTGCACTGGTTACACCAATGAAGGATAATCATGAAGTTGATTATGACAAATTAGCGGAGATTTTAGAGGACCAGATTAAAAATGAGACAGACAGCATCATTGTCACAGGAACTACAGGAGAAGCCTCTACCCTGACCGTGGAAGAACATCTTGAAGTAATCAGTACGGCAGTTTCCATTGTGGATAAACGTATTCCTGTGATTGCAGGAACAGGCTCTAACTGCACACAGACGGCGGTGGAACTTTCCTATCAGGCCCAATTGGCAGGAGCAGACGGTCTTTTGGTGGTGACGCCTTATTACAACAAGGCTACCCAGAAAGGTCTTATCAGCCATTATACCCAGGTGGCGCGGTATGTGGATATTCCGATTATTTTGTATAATATACCAGGCAGAACGGGATGTAAGATTGAAGCAGAGACAGCGGCTATTTTGTCAAAAGAAGTGGAGCATATTGTGGGAATGAAAGATGCGGTGGGAGATATTTCCTATACGCTGAAATTGATGGAGCAGACCCAGGGGGATTTTGATGTGTATTCCGGTGAGGACGGTCAGGTAATTCCGCTTCTGGCCTGCGGCGGAATCGGCGTGATTTCTGTGCTCTCTAACGTAGCTCCGAAATTTACCCATGATATGGTAATGAATTATCTGAATGGAAACCACAAAGAAGCTTTGGAGATGCAGCTGAAAGCGCTGCCGCTGGTAGACGCACTGTTCAGTGAGGTAAATCCAATTCCAGTGAAAGCGGCTATGAACCTGATGGGGTGGAAGGTAGGGCCCTTACGGGCGCCTTTGAGTGAGATGGAGCCGGAGCATGTGAAAAAATTGGCGAAGGCAATGGAGGATTTTGGTATTCTGCCGTCATAAATTCAATGAAAAAGTGATGATTGAGAGCTGTCCGCAAGCAGGGCAGCTCATTACTTAGGAGGAAAATGAAATGGTAAGAATGATTATGCATGGCTGTAACGGAAAAATGGGACAGGTTATCACGAAACTGTGCCAGGAGGATGATAAGATTGAGATTGTAGCGGGCGTCGACCCCTATGCAGGAATTGACAATAAATATCCGGTGTTTCAGAGCATTCAGGAATGTGAAGTGGAGGCAGACGTAATTGTGGACTTTGCTTCAGCCCAGGCGGTGGATGCACTGCTGGAATACTGCAGCGCCAGAAAGATACCTCTGGTTTTGTGTACTACCGGACTGAGCGAAGAGCAGAATGCCAAGGTGGAAGAGACTGCCCGTCAGACGGCGGTGTTGAAATCTGCCAATATGTCTCTGGGAATCAATATGATGATGGACTTACTTCAGAGAATGGCAAAAATACTAGCGCCTGCGGGATTTGACATGGAAATTGTGGAAAAGCATCACAACCAAAAAGTCGATGCACCCAGCGGGACGGCTCTTGCTCTGGCAGACGCGCTCAACGGGGCCTTTGACAATGCTTATCAGTATCAGTATGACAGAACGAAAGAGAGAAAGAAGCGGGAAAAATATGAAATCGGAATTCAGGCAGTTCGGGGCGGCAGTATTGTAGGAGAACACGAAGTTATTTTTGCAGGCCCCGACGAGGTAATAGAAATCAAACACACGGCATATTCTAAGGCAGTGTTTGGAAAAGGAGCGGTGGAGGCGGCTAAGTTTCTGGCCGGAAAATCCGCCGGAAAATATGATATGAAAGATGTGGTTGCAGAACAGATATAACAGGAGGGAAAAGGAGACGGTATTTATGGAGACAGCAGATATCAGATATTTAAAGGGATTGGCGAAACAATATCCGACGATTCCGGCAGCGGCAACAGAAATTATAAATTTACAGGCAATTTTGAGTCTGCCGAAAGGGACGGAGCATTTTATTACAGATATTCATGGGGAATATGAGCAGTTTCAGCATGTGATGAAAAACGGTTCCGGCGCTATTAAACAGAAGATAGAAGAGGAGTTCGGCAACAGTCTGTCAGTGGCAGAGAAAAAAGGAATTGCGATTTTAATTTACTATCCGGAACTGAAATTAAAACAAGTGTTAAAGCAGGAAGAGAATCTGGAGGACTGGTATAAGGTGACATTGTACCGCTTAATTCGGATATGCAAAGGCGCTTCTTCCAAGTACACCCGTTCCAAGGTGCGGAAAGCTCTGCCGAAGGATTTTGCCTATGTCATAGAAGAACTTCTGACCGGCAGGCCGGATGTTTCCGACCAGGAAGCCTATTACAATGAGATTATCAACTCTGTCATCCGTACGGGAAGAGCTACGGAGCTGGTAGTTGCATTCTGCAACCTAATCCGCCGGCTGGTGGTGGACCATCTGCATGTGGTGGGAGACATCTATGACAGAGGGCCTTATCCGAATCTGATTATGGATACTTTAATGGAGCACCACTCTGTGGATATTCAATGGGGCAACCACGATGTGCTGTGGATGGGGGCAGCGGCGGGCAATCTGGCTTGTATTGCGAATGTCATCCGGATTTCTGCCAGATATGGCAATCTGAACACGTTAGAGGAAGGGTATGGAATCAATCTGATTCCTCTGGTTCGATTTGCACTGGACAAATACCATGATGATTCCTGCGATGTTTTTCATGTGGATTACCGGGAAGATGAGTATGATGTAAAAGATGTTCAGCTGGACGAAAAGATGCATAAGGCCATTACCATTATTCAGTTTAAACTGGAAGGACAGATAATCAAAAGACATCCGGAATTCGGCATGGAGCAAAGGCTTCTGCTGGACAAAATGGATTTGGAAAAAGGCATGGTAACGGTGGAGGGCAAGACTTATCCCCTGAAAGACACTTGTTTCCCTACACTGGATAAAAAAAATCCCTATGAACTATCGCCGGAGGAAGCAGATGTGATGGACCGGCTGGTGACGGCGTTTATTAACTGCGAGAAACTCCAGAAACACATCCGCTTTTTATACACAAAGGGAAGTCTCTACAAAGTGTACAATGGAAATCTGCTGTATCACGGCTGCGTTCCTTTTAACGAGGACGGCAGTTTCAAGAAGGTACGGATTTTTGACAAAGAGTACAGTGGAAAAGATTTGTACGACGTGTTAGAGCACTATGCCAGAAAAGGATACTATTCTATTGACCGTGCAGAGAAGCAGAAAGGATTGGATATTCTGTGGTTTATCTGGCAGAA
>JAAWLS010000126.1 GCA_022798035.1 Lachnospiraceae bacterium
TGGAGGAAGAATATGAAAAAGAGAATATTAGCATTTTTCCTGGCTGGAGTTATGACATTTACTATGGTTCCTGGAGAAGTATCTGCAGCATCAGTGAATGCTGGAGCGTCTGCTGTCAGTGAAGCAGAAAGCAGTGAAGAGCCGGCAGAAGCGGGCATAGTACAGCAGGAGAAAAAAGATTTGGATGAGCCGGCAGATTTGAAGCCGGTGGAGGAACTGCAGGAAGATATCCTGAAAAATACGAAGTTTGAAACGGGAGGAGCACTCCATCCGGAAGCATATCAAATTGACGCGAAAGAGACAGAAGCATTGGGAATTCCCACCATTCAGGAACTCAGGCGGAAAGGGACAAATGGGATTTCTTCTGATAAGGTACCAAACTACGGTTCTCAAAAATATGATTCTTCCTGGGATATCTATTCTTCTAATTATCTCTACAACCGTTTGAGCAGTAAGGAAAAGCGGCTCTGGGATGATATGAATGATATTTGCAATGATTATCTCACAAATAATGTAAATACCACAGATATCCAGGGACAGAAATACATGATTCCGCCGTTGGATTACAAAGAATATGGACTAAACCGGACACAAATGGGGAATGTATTTATAATGTTTATCTATTCCAATCCGCAATATTATTTTGTTGAATGGTATGGGGAAGAATACTATGAATACTACGGGGAACGTGTGTACACAGGAATTGTTTATCTGAGCTGTTATCCGGCTTTTGATAAAGGAAGTTCCCGGAAATCAGAGACTGCAAAGATGAAAAAGCAGATTGATACAATGGGAGCCCAGATTGCCAAAGGCAAGAATGAACAGCAGAAAGCCCAGATTGCTCATGATTTGATTTTGAATAAGGTTATGTATGACCCGGGATTTGATTTGGATAATCCCCAGAATTCAAAACCGTATACGCCCTACCACCAGAGTGCATACAGTGTATTTTGCGATAAATATACGGTGTGTGCCGGATATACCAAAGCATTTGAGATGTTGATGAACGGTGCCGGAATAGACACCATAGGTGTGACCAGCACAGGACATGCTTGGAATATTATATCCATCAATGATTCCTGGTATCATGTGGATTGTACCTGGGATGACAATTTGACGGAAACTCCGAGTTTAAATCTGGATAAATGTTATATTTATTTTAACCGGAGTACGGGAATGATTACCGGCAAGCTGGACCAGGGCGGCATGCATAAGATGGAATCTTTCTATACGGGAAAAGTTCCAAAATGCACCCTGGACTCTGGTGCGACCGCATCATCTCCCGGAAGCTGTAAGAATCCTTCTGTCAAAACTGCAAAACCGCGGCTTTCCCAAAAACTTAGTGGCAGCAAAGTAAAAATCACATTAAGCACCACTACAAATGGAGCGGAAATTTATTATACGACGGACGGGAAGAATCCTTCCTCCTCCTTTAGTAAGAGCAGCCGTTATACGGGAGCTTTCACGGTGAAGCCCAATACTACGGTAAAGGCAATTGCCGTGTGCGATACCAAGAAGGACAGCGATATACTTACCGTAAAAGTAAGCGGCAAAACTTACACCGTAAAATTTGATACCAAGGGCGGAAACAAGATTTCTTCTAAAAAAGTGAGTGAAAATACTGCACTGCAGAAACCGTCCAATCCCAAGCGGAAAAATTATTCTTTTGAGGGCTGGTACACAGACAAAAACTGCAAGAAAAAATATGACTTCAAAAAGAAGGTGACGAAAAACTTTACACTGTATGCGAAGTGGAAAAAAGTTACCGTAAAGACGCCTTCCATTCAGAAACTCAGCAACCTCTCCGGAAAGAAAATGAAAGTGCAGATAAAGGGAGTCAGCGGAGCGAAAGGATATGAAATTCGTTATTCCACCAACTCTAAGATGAAATCTTCAAAATACACTACTGTTACATCAAAGAGCAAAACTATCAGTAAGATGAAAAAGAACAAAACTTATTACGTACAGGTGAGGGCTTACAAGAAGGATTCAGCAGGAAAGAAGGTAAACAGTTCTTGGAGCAAGACCAAAACAATTAAGATTAAAAAATAGTAATGTTTCTATTCTTCCGTAACATAAATAATTATGTTTTTGGAAGCAGGCAGACCATAAAACGAGACATTATGGCATAAAAAGAGGCTGTGCACAAAATGAATTTGTGTACGGCCTCTTTGCTGTCTGTTGCTTTGCTCTACTAATCTTTGGTGCAATTCCATTCCAACGTGACATAGGCTTTTGTTTTTGTGTGGTACAAAGTAATTATAATATAATCGGCATCGCCGTCAAAGGTAACTTTTTTAGAAAAATTTGTCTTGGTTTTACGGGAGCTTATTTTGTAAGAACCCGAACCATATTTCATCTCAATAGAAGAAATTTTCCAGTTTTTGGACGTCTGAATAGAAACTTTTTGGTTTTTTAAATCAGAGGTATGAAAATAATTATATTCTGTGGTAGTGTTAAATTTGGAGACAAAGTTTTTCTTTCCAACTTTAAAAGTTTTTAAAGGATTGCTGTATGGCTTCACTGTCACAGTAGACTTTAATGTCTGATTGTCAACTTTGAAAGAAATCACAGCTTTCCCAGGTTTTTTGAAAAAATAAACCCGGATTTTCCCAGTTTTGTCGATGTATGGCCTTGCCACGGAAGCATCACTGCTCTTAAGAGACTTGATGGCAGAGACTTTTGGCTTTTGTTGAGTTTTTTTGTGGTAGACAGCCAGTGTGGCGTAAGTGGCAGGCAAATCGTCTGGCGCGGCGTAAAAGGTCATATTTCGGTAGGCTTTTGGGATGTAATAATTTCCTGCGGCTTCCGCTACCGTTCCTGCCGGTGGGAAAAAGAGGATGCTTGTGAGTAGAATTGCCGCTGTGAGCAGCAGTGAGTGGAATTTTTTGAATAAATTTTTCATTAAGAAGGCCTCCCTTGAAATTTGATGACAACTGTTCGAAGTTCCGAAAATAACCGTTCCAGACAGCTGCGTTATTAATAAAAGTAACACAATTATTTTAGAATTACAATTATTCTTTTAGACGAAAATCATTAAGAATTTATAAATATTTCATAAATAGCAATGGGGAAAAAAGGAAAGAATGTTTGATAGAGAGCCGGAATAATTGATTATTTTGGGCAAAGCTGGTATAATATGGAAGCATTGTAGAAAGGATATTGGTTGTATATGAATCAGACATCGAAAAATATTGTATCAGAAGTAATAGAGAATCGCCAGCTTATAAAAACGTTGGCTAAAAATGATTTTAAGACAAAATTTGCAGGTTCTTACCTGGGTACTTTGTGGGCATTTGTCCAGCCGGTGGTCACTGTGCTGATTTACTGGTTCGTGTTTGACAAGGCAATAGGAGTGCGTGCTTCCATTCGAGGTGAGCTGGATTTGCCCTATGTGCTGTGGCTGGTGGCAGGAATTGTACCGTGGTTTTTCTTTTCCGACTGTATCAGTGCGGGGACTTCTGTCTTGTCGGAGTACAATTATCTGGTGAAAAAGGTGGTATTTAATATTGATATCCTGCCGGTTGTCAAGGTGTCCGCCTCTGTCTTTGTCCATGTGTTTTTTGTGGTGTTTACCGTTGGATTATTTTTTGCCTATGGATATATGCCAGACCTTTATCTGTTTCAGGCGTTGTATTACAGCATTGGAGTTTTGCTGCTGGCATTGGGCATGAGTTATCTCACCAGCGCAGTTTCCGTATTTTTTCCGGATGTCCGCCAGATTGTAAACATAGCGCTGCAGATTGGAATATGGGTGACGCCTATTATGTGGAATATAGATGATATGAAGGAACAGATTCCGGCCGCTGCGCTGGCGGTGCTGCAGTGGAATCCTCTTTATTACATTGTGATGGGATATCGGGAAACTTTTATTGATAAAGTATGGTTTTGGGAACATCCTGGGATGACCTGTTATTTCTGGATATTTACAGGAGTGGTATGTCTGCTGGGAATTACTGTGTTTAAACGACTGAAAGTACATTTTGCAGATGTACTGTAATATGCCAAAAAGGGGGCCGCGAATCGAGAAAGTCCTGAGTGCAGGCCGAAAGGCTCTGTGAAGCAGGAGGGCCCTGAGTACAAAACTCAGCGTATGCACAATCATATAAAAATAAAGATTCACAGGGAGTGGTAAATTATGCAGGAAACAGCAATCAAAGTGACTGGAGTCAGTAAAATATACAAATTGTATGACACTCCTTCTGCCAGGCTGAAGGATGCCCTTGGACTTTCCAAAAAGGCAGATTACAGAGAGCATGCAGCTCTTTCGGATATCACTCTGGAGATAAAGAAAGGGGAGACTGTGGGAATCATTGGAACGAACGGTTCCGGGAAATCCACACTGCTCAAAATTATCACAGGAGTTGTAAATCAGAGCCAGGGAGAAGTGGAGGTGGAAGGAAGGATTTCAGCCCTGCTGGAACTGGGAGCCGGATTTAACAATGAATACACGGGAATTGAGAATGTGTACCTTCAGGGAACCATGATGGGATTTTCCCGGGAGGAAATTGATGAAAAGATGAAAGATATTCTGGAGTTTGCCGATATTGGGGAGTTTGTGCATCAGCCGGTAAAAACTTACTCCAGCGGTATGTTTGTGCGCCTTGCCTTTGCGGTGGCAATCAACATTGAGCCGGAAATACTGATTGTGGATGAAGCCCTCTCTGTGGGAGACGTATTTTTTCAGTCTAAATGTTATCGAAAATTTGAGGAGTTTAAGAAGCTGGGCAAGACGATTCTGTTTGTAAGCCATGATTTAAGCAGCATCACCAAATACTGTGACAGGGCAGTTCTTTTGAACAAGGGTATTAAAGTGATGGAGGGAACGCCGAAAGAGGCGGTAGACAGGTTTAAAATGGCGCTGGTAGAACAGGAGGAGGCTCAGCGCAGAGAGAATACGGCGCTGTGGATGCCAGATGGCACGGGAAAAAAATGGAGGGCTTCTCTGGCTGTCAATCCGGAAACTTTGGAATACGGAGACAAGAAAGCAGAGATTATAGATTTTGCAGTGGTGGACAAGACCGATAAGATTGCCAATGTGATAGAAAAAGGAGAGCTCTGCACAATAAAAATGAAAGTGCTGTTTCATGAGGAGGTAAAAGAACCCATCTTTGCCTTTACGTTGAAAAATCTCATGGGAATTGAAATTACAGGAACGAATACCATGTTGGAAAAGCGGTCCATAGAGCCAAAAAAAGCCGGGGACATTCAGATAGTGAGTTTTACCCAGCGGATGACGCTGCAGGGCGGGGAATATTTGCTGTCTCTTGGCTGTACGGGATACGAGCGGGAAGAATTTAAAGTGCATCACCGCCTGTACGATGTGTGCAGTCTTGGAGTGGTATCAGAGAAAAATACGGTGGGATATTTTGACATGGAATCCTCCGTGGAAATCGAGTAGATAGTTGGTATGGAGGGTGCTATGCCGGAAAAATTTAATGTGGTGAGAGTCAGATTTCATATAGAAGAGAAGCAGATTTTTGTGATTCAGGGCTGGAAATACAGAATGAAGCCGGAGGACAAACTGGAAATCACGCTGGATGGACAGGAGCTTTCCTGGCATATGGAGACTTATGACGGGATGGAAGTGCGTCAGCGGTACATGGTTTATGATTTAGGGATTGAGGAGGAGTGCTATCTGTACGTAACACTTCCGGAACCGCTGGCTGAGAAAAAGGAACTGGCCTTATGGGTAACAGAGGAATCTTCTTCTGAGAAGAAAAAGAAGATGGTCTATCATGAAAGTGTTTCCAGCCTTCAAAAAATTCAAAATGAGATAGATTTTTTCCTGGAACAGGTAACATTAAAAACAGGAGAGTGCTATTTGAAGGGATGGGCGGCTTCTGCCTCTCCCGTTGATATAGAAATAAGAGGAGCCGGCGGAAAAGTGATAAAAAGCGAGGCCTCCTGGCATGAGCGCAGGGATGTGAATCAGGTTTATCGGGAAATCGAGAAACTTCCTTACAGCGGATTTGAGGTGTCGTTTCCTCACCGCGGACTTTCCGGCGTGGAGCTTGTACTTGAGAACGAAGGCAGAAGGAGCTGTGTGCGGATTCCCATTGTCTCCACTTATCTGTTTGAAAACGTGATGGGAAACAGTTATCTGGGAAAAGGAATGCGTTTTCTGCAGCATCATGGGTGGAAGAAATTTTTTATCCGCAGCAGACAGGCGGTGCAGGAAAAACTTTCTCCTCAGGGTGATTATGAGAAATATCGAAAGGCGGTCTCTCCAGACGGCAGAGAGCTGGAACGGCAGAGGAAAGAGCAGTTTGATTCTGCTCCGTTGTTTTCCATTGTGGTGCCTTTGTACAAGACGCCGGAAAAATATTTGGGACAGCTGGTGGAATCGGTGGAGCAGCAGACATACGGGAACTGGGAGCTGTGTCTGTCAGATGGAAGCGGGGCGGATTCACCGCTTAGAGAGTATCTGAACAGGTTAGCTCAGAGGGAAAAACGAGTGAAAGTGATTTCCAATCCGAAGCCCTTAAAAATCTCGGAAAATACCAACCAAGCCATAAAAGCGTCGGAGGGAGAGTTTATTGTATTTGCAGACCACGATGATTTATTGACGCCGGACGCGTTGTACGAATGTGCAAAAGTTCTGCAGAGCCGTCCTGAGACAGAGCTGCTCTATACAGATGAGGACAAAATTTCTATGAATGGGAAACGGTATTTTCAGCCTCATTTTAAGTCCGATTACAATCCGGACCTTTTGTGCAGTATGAATTATTTCTGCCATCTGGTAGTGGCAAAAAAATCTCTGATAGAGCGTGCGGGGATGCTGGACAGTGAATTTGACGGAGCTCAGGATTACGATTTTGTGTTGCGGTGTACGGAAAAGACCCGGCATATTTACCATATTCCGAAGGTTCTGTACCACTGGCGGGCCCATGAGAATTCCACAGCGGAGAATCCCGAAAGTAAAATGTACGCATTTGAGGCGGGAAAACGGGCGGTTCAGGCCCACTATGACAGACTGCATATTCCGGCGGAAGT
>JAAWLS010000127.1 GCA_022798035.1 Lachnospiraceae bacterium
GTTTTCCATGGCCTCTTCCACTTTGAAAGCGGCAATGAGAGGCGTAGCCTCACTGGAGCCATAGAGGTTATACAGCTCATATCCGTTTCCTTTTATTCGGGAAAGCCGCTCGCTTCCCGTAAGTACTTTTTTTAGAGACGTTCCTGTATATTTAAAGTAACGCAGCATTTGTGGGCTGATAAAACCGCAGGTGATTCCCTCCCTGACATAATACTCCTCTATCAGCCGCACGTCCTTTCTCACTTCATCTGAGAGGATATGAGTGCAGCCGCCAGCGCTTAATATGGCAAAATATTCAATTATCCCAACGATAAAGGACAGGGGAGCAGTAGCCGCCATACACTCTTTCTCGTCAAATTTCAGCATCTTGACGTTTCTCATGGCGCCTCCAAATAGGCTTGCGTGGCTGTGCACAATTCCTTTGGGCCGTCCTGTGGAGCCTGAGGTATACACAATCAGAGCTCTGTCCATATCTGAGACGGTTTTCGCCTCGGCAGGCTCATACTGCTGAATGTCTTCCATCCACGCGCCATTGATTTCTCTTGCCGCTCCGCAGTCTTTCCGGATGTATTCCACCCGCTCTCTGGGATATTCCGGAAGCAGCGGAACATATGAAGCTCCTGCCATCATAACGCCAATTTCCGCCGCCACATACTCCGCTCTTCTGTCCATACATACCAGCACTGGTCCTTCTGCTGCTTCCGTACTCTGCAGTTTTGCGGCAACACGCAGACTCTTCTCCCATAGTTCACGGTATGTGGTATGTCTTGCACCGTTAAAATCTACGATGGCAGTTCGGTCTGGGTACTGCTTTACCATCTTCTGAAACATATCCAAGAAATTCATCGTCTTACCTCCTCATTGTAGTGTCTTTTCGCATATGTTTCAGTTTATCAGAAAATTTTTCTTCCTCTCCTCCCCAGGAATACTTTGCAGCTTTTTCAACACAATTCGTATTTGCAGTAATTCAGAACTCCCCTGAAGACACTTCAATCCCAGGCAGAGGCCTCGGCAAGAGCAAATGACTGCTTTGCCAAGGCCTCTGCCTGAGATTTTAAATCGTTACCTGCACTTCTAATTCTGATAATTAATGCGCTCCACCAAAGACTCCTTTCTGAGATTCCTGCTGAGAATCCAGGAGAGCATCACCTGCAGCAGCACAATTGCTCCAATCATAGCGCCGATTTCCAGAAGGGGCACATGATATACATCCAAACCAACAAATCCCTTCTCTTTCGCATATCGGAAAATTCCATATCCCATAGGGCTGCCGGCCGCCAAAGCTATCACAATTGTCCCCGCCGAAAACAGCATACCTTCCAACTGGAGCATCTGATTGAGCTGACGGTTTGTCATACCCACTGCCTGAAGGATTCCCAATTCTTTCTTCCTGGTAACTACCCCGGTAATTATCGTATTTGCCATATTCATAAAACTGATAAGTCCTATCACTCCGAGGAAGGCATAAATGCAGATTTGCATGGACTGTATCTGAAAATCCACCTGCTTTTTCGCCTCGTCATAGGTCTTAAGAGCCATATGAGATTTGCCTGACATCAGCTCCCGAATTGCTGCCTCCACTTGAATTTTCTCACTCTCTTCACAAGTCACCCACAACTGGCCCTCCAGTTCTCCTTCCAGCTTTAGTTTCCGATAGGTATCTTCCGTCATGACCCAGGCTGCTGGAGCAACGCCGAAGGCTCCCATCATTTTCCCTTCCAGAGGCACTTTGTTCCCTCCGTCCTGAAGTTCTGCCTGCACCTTTTCTCCCAGAGTATATCCGCTCTCTTCCAGAAAATAGGAAGCGCCGTAAAGCAGCCCGTCCTCTGCCGCCACTTCATCATAGTCTACATTTCCCACCGAAGAATTTGCCCCATACCGCTCAAACTCCTCCCGGTTCAGCGCGCAGATGGAGGTGATGTCTCTCCCCTCATTCTGAGCAGAAGCGTTCTTGAGTTCCGCGGCAAAAAGATATCTGACGTCAACTCTCGTCACTCCTGGAATTGCCTCTAATTCCTCCTGAAACTCCCTTCCCAGCGGATTGTCCTTTTGAACTTCATCCAGGTTATTTTCCGGATATGCTTCATCTCTCAGAGAGCAATCCAATTCAATGAGAAACTGTCCATGCTCTATCATGGAACGAACTTCATGCTCTCTGTCCATATTGCCTGCCAGATTTGCAAGAGCCACAAACAATACACAGGAGAGCCCCATGGTAAAAATTGTTCTCAATGTACGCCGTTTGTTGGCCCAGAGATTAGAAAACGTAATCCTCAGAACAGACACCTGCCTGCTTCCTTGGCGCACCGCTTTTTTCTGCCTGCTGTTCTCCTGATAGCGGACTGCCTCTATCGGAGAGATGGACGCCACAATTCTCATGGGTTTCTTCAGAGAAATCCAAACTGTAAGGAAAGATACCGCAGCCGCCAGCAGCAGGATTGGAAATGACAAAACAGAAACCCGAACCATTCCCACCTGGCCCACCGCCTTTTCTCCTGTTACAATAAAGTTATAAAACAATAATTCTGCCAGCAGGCTCCCGCCAGCCAGCCCCAGTGGGATTCCAGCAGCGGCCAGGGTCATTCCTTCTCGAAAAATGACTTGTTTCAGCTGCCTTCTTGTGGCTCCCAATGCCTTTAATTTGCCGTACTCCTGGATTTTCTGTACAATTCCCACCTGGAAAATATTGAAGATTACCACAATGGACACCAGAATCACAATCAGACTGATTCCCACACATCCCAAAATGGTCTCCGTTCCCGGGTCATACATCCACATCAAATACATGCTGTTTAAAGACACATTTTTTTCTTCTATCCCGCAAAGAGCGCCCAGCTCCTGTATGGTTTCCTCCACGTTATTTCCATTCACTTTCAGAGAATCATTCAGGCGGAACGTTACGCTGCAGCGGCGCATTTCTTCTGGAAAAACAGATTCATAAAACGCCCGGGAGACATACCCCTGATAGGTTTTCTGAAAATCATTGGACTGTCCGGAATCCAGAATTCCGCTGATAACGAACTCTTTCTCGGCGAATTTACTCTGATTATCTCTGCGGAAAGGAACCGTGACAGATTTCCCAATCTCAGGCTTTAAAACACCCATTTTCTCAAAAAATGCCAAAGACGCCACCAGTTCATTCTCCTTTTCCGGCAGCCTTCCTTCTATTTTGCCGTAAATATTGTTGTTTTTCGCTGACTCCTCATCCATCCAGAGCAGCCCCGCTTTCGCCTCATCACAGTTCACTTCTCCCACATAGGCGCTTCTTCCCACATGAACGAACTCACTGCGCCGGCAGATGGTTTCATACTGCTCTTCCCCTGCCCGATTAAATACTGCACAGTAATTTCCGCAAAATGTGCCCGCATTGAGACGGTTGTGCTGAATCATTCCATATCCAAATTCTGCAATCATGGTCAGAAGCATGGTGCTCAAAAATATGGACAAAATAATCAGTACGCTTCGGCTCCTATTCTTTTTATTATTGGAGAGAGCCAGATTTGTGATGGTCTTCTTATGCCTTGCTTTCTTGTAATTTCTATTTTCCTTCTGTTTCATCCCTGCTCCACCACCTTACCGTCTTCTATCACCAGGATTCTGTCTGCAATCTGGGCAATGTCTTCATCATGGGTAATCATCACAATGGTCTGTCCGTATTTCTGGGCTGACATCCGCAGCAGTCCGATGACCTCATCGCTTGTTCTGGAATCCAGATTTCCCGTAGGCTCATCTGCCAGAATAATATCCGGCCCGGAGGCTAGGGCTCTTGCAATGGCAGTCCTCTGCTGCTGTCCGCCGGACAATGTGTTAGGCAGATTATGTATCTTATTTTCGATACCCAGCGTCTTAATAATATCTTCCACAAACTCCTGTTCCGGCTCTTTTCCATCTAACCCCAGAGGCAGCACAATATTTTCCCACACATTGATGCTTGACACCAGATTAAATGCCTGGAAAATAAAACCGATTTTTCTTCTGCGGAACACTGCCAGCTCTTCCTCTTTCATGGAAAAAATATCTTTGCCTCCAATCCACACCTTTCCATTGGTGGGATAGTCCAGTCCGCCCAGCATGTGCAGAAGGGTACTCTTTCCGGAGCCTGACTTTCCGATTACCGTCACAAATTCTCCTCTTTTTATGGCGATATTGGCATCCCGCACCGCCCGGACTTGATTTTCTCCTTTACCATAATATTTGCATAGATTTTCTGTCTTTAAAATTGTCTCCATACTCATTCTCCATTTCTGTTCTAATGCGCTGATTGAAATATCTTACTTACTCTTATCATAACCTGAATTTCTTTCATTTCACTTTCAGTGCAAGAAAAAAAGCCTTACATTTTTGTAAGATTTAGGTGACAGTTGACTGAACTGTTACAAGCTTATTGGAAAATTTCTATTTTTTACATGCGGTGACAATCTCACAGACGGAATCATGATGGCAGAAGATATTCTGGCATATATTTTATATGACTATGAAAAAAAGGATTAGCTGTTCCATCTCCCTCTGTTCCTTCTGATATTCCATTGGAACCAGGAGAATTTATTAACTTTATCGCCTGTGATACACTTTCTTACCGTAAACGTTTTTCTAATGCATCTGTCAAAAAAACTTTAACCATTCCTGAGTGGCTGAATGAAGAAGCCATTGCCATGGAGATTAATTTTTCACAGGTTTTGCAGGAAGCATTAAAAGAAAAATTATATATAAAATAGGATTCTTTTCCTAAGACAAGAATCCTGCGTTTACTGATACGGAATCTGAATGACAAACGTACTGCCTCTGTCCTGCCCCTGGCATCTCGAGGACACTGTTACGCTTCCCTGGTGATACTCAATAATCTCACGTGTTAAATAGAGGCCTACCCCGGAGCCTTCCACACCGGCCGCCTCTGGAGATTCACCCCGGTAGAACCGGCGGAATATCTTATGGTATTCCTTTTTAGGAATACCTATTCCCTGGTCCTGAATCTCAATCCGCAGAAAGCTGACAAGCCTCGCCACACGGATTACAATCACCGTCCGTCTCTCACTGTATTTTATGGCATTTTCCAGAATATTAATCAAGGCCTCACAGAACCATTTGACGTCATGAGAAATCACCACATGCTCTATTTCCTCCTCCGTTTCAAATTCTATGGAAATCTCCTTTTCTTCTGCTTTCAGATACACGCGGTTGACGGCAGACAGCAGGGTCTCCTGAATATAGGCAGGCTCCTTTTTAATCTGTATCATGCCAGTCTCCATTCTTGAAATATTCACAAGAGCTCCCACCAGAACTTCAAGTCCCTTCAGCTGCCTTCTGCACTGCTCCTGAAATTCTTCCCGCTCTTTTGGCTCTAAATCCTCTCTTTCAAGAATCTCAAAACACGTCTTTAACCCCGCCACCGGCGTCTTCAACTGATGGGAAATATCTGTGACAAGAGACTTGGTGCCTTCCTTTTCCTTCTGCAGCCTCTCTTCACTTAACTTCATCATTTCCCAGAGCAGGTTTAACTGCTCATAGATTTCTTCCATCTCTTTTTCTCTGCCCCGGCAGACGCCCTCCGTCTTCAGACTGTACGTACGTTTCCGAAAACACCGCAGCACTCTGCCCAGCTCTCTCAGTTCTTTCTGTTTCTCCCTGTTCAGCAATCGGCACGCTCCGGCTGCCGCCAGCAGATACAGCAGAAACGCCAGCCCGGACAACAGCAGAATCATCTCCACACTCTGTCTCAGTTCCTGCTGATACCAATCCATCTGCCCTCCCAGATAGCCATAGGATTTCAGAATGTCCTGCCCGGCCTCCCCTCTTTCTTGAGACAATCCCTTCAGCAATTCTATTGCCGTATCAACATTTTCTTTTCCCTGTTCCTCTATCATAACAGAAAGAATCTGAATCTTTTCCTCATAGCTGCGGTTTTGAATGCCTATCAACAGAGTGTCCGTCAGAATCAGCACCAGTATGCCCAGCCCAGTCAAAATCCACAAAACATTTCTCTTCATGCGTTTCGGCACTCCTTATCCCACAGATATCCCATTCCCCTGACATTTTTGATGTACTCCGGTCTGGAAATATCCGGCTCTATTTTCTCCCGCAGCCTTCGGATATTCACCGCAATGGTGTTTTCATCCACAAAATCTCCCTCCGCGTCAAACAGCTGTTCCAACAGCTGTTTTTTCGATAAAATCTGCCTGGGATGCTCCATAAAAATCCGCAGCATCTTCCATTCATTTTTTGTGAGGCTTATCTCTTTTCCGAAAGCCAGTACCCGCATCTCTTTCACATAAAAACAGATATTTCCAGATTCCAGCCTCTCCTGTTCTGTTCCCTGTTGTTTCTTAAAATAGGCGGATACTTTCAGCATCAGAACCGACAGGCTGAAAGGCTTTGTGACATAGTCGTCCCCTCCCGCTTCATACCCCATAACCTGGTCAATTTCCTGGTCTAAAGCCGTGAGAAAAATAATATGGAGACTGCTCTCTTCCCGGATTTTTTTCACAAAATCCAACCCGTTTCCATCCGGAAGTCCCACATCGCAAATCATAAGCTGAAAATTTTTCCTGTGAAAAGCTGTTTCGGCCTCCGCCACAGTACGGCAGGCAGTCACGTCATACCCTTCTTTCTCCAATTGAAAGGCAATCCCTCTGTTGATACTTTCATCATCTTCCAGCAATAATATCTGTGCCATAGCGGTCTCCCTTCCCTGTAAATTCTGTCCTTCTCACTCTATCATATCCATCTCCAGCATCTCCTGAGCGATATCCAGAGCATGGTCGCCAATCCGCTCAAAGTCTGTCAGCATTTCCGAGTATACAATACAGGCCTCCTCTGAACAAATCCCCTGCTTGATTCTATCCATATGAGCCTTCCGAAATTGCAATGTCATATCATCAATATCATGTTCTAACTGTGCAAGGCGCCTCATCCATTCCGCGCTTCCCCTGTTTTCCTTTTCCAATGTCTCAAATGTCACCTGAAGCACCTGTTCCATCCGTTCCATCTC
>JAAWLS010000128.1 GCA_022798035.1 Lachnospiraceae bacterium
GACGAGATGGAGGAATTTATGTCAAAAGAATTAATGCGGGAGAATATAGAAAAAGCGCGAAAATGGGCGGAGGAGAGAAAAGACTCTGTAAAACGGGGGAAAATGCGTCAGAATTATCATTTTATGCCCCAGACTGGATGGATGAACGACCCCAATGGGTTAATTTATTTTAAGGGAAAGTATCATTTTTTCTATCAGCATCATCCCTATGAGGGATTTTGGGGTTATATGCACTGGGGGCATGCAGTCAGTGAAGATTTGATTCACTGGGAGTATCTTCCTCCCGCTCTTGCGCCAAGCGAGAGTTACGATAATCATCCCAGAGGAGGATGCTTTTCTGGAAGCGCTATAGAATATGATGATAAATTGTTTTTGGTGTACACGGGAGCTGGGAATACTGGAAAGGGAGTGGAACAGACCCAGTGCGTGGCATACAGCGAGGATGGCATTCATTTTAAAAAATACGAGGGAAATCCGGTACTGCGGGCTCCGGCGGGTGTACCGAATGATTTTTTCCGAGACCCTAAAGTGTGGCAGCATGAAGGGAGCTTCTATATGGTCTGCGGCGCCCAGAAAGAGGGAATGGGCCAGGCTTTGCTCTATCAGTCAGAGGATATGTTCCATTGGGAATTTGTCAATGTTCTGGCGGAAAGCTGCGGAGAATGGGGGTATATGTGGGAGTGCCCGGATTTCTTTCCCTTAGAAGATAAATATGTTCTGATGTTCTCTCCTATGGGGGTAGAGAAGCGTACCAGTGTCTATTTGGCGGGTGATTTTGATTATCGTACAGGTAAATTTTACGCTGACGTTTCCGGTGAAATTGACTGGGGCATGGACTATTATGCGCCGCAGTCTTTCCTGAGTCCAGAGGGAAGACGGATTGTGACAGCCTGGGCAAATGAATGGGAGTGGATGCCTTTTTGGAAAGATTGGGGGCCCACTTATCAGGAGGGATGGTGCGGTTTCTTTAATCTTCCTCGGGAAATAACTTTCTGCGAAGATGGTAAGCTGGCATTTAGACCTATACGAGAACTGGAATATCTGAGAGAAGATAAAAACTGTGAAAGAGAGGCAGAGATAAAAGAGGGAGAGGAAAAATTTCTGAAAGAAGGAAACGTATTTGAAATAAAGTTTAAGATAGACTTAAAGAAAACAACGGCCCAAAAGATGCATCTAAGGTTGCGGGTTTCCGAAGGAAAAGAAACTATCGTAACATTTGATTTAAAAAAAGGGGAAATTCTTTTTGACAGAAACAGAGGAGACGGCTGGAGTCATGGAATGGTGAAGAGCCCCTTGAAATTGGTACATAAATCAGAGCTGGACGTGCACATTTATTCTGATAAGATTTCTGTGGAATTATTCAGTGATAAATATAGAAATAATATTTCCTGTAATGTGTACCATACAGCAGAAGGACAGAAAAATTATATGTCAGCAGAAGGGGGATGTGTAGTTGTAAAGGATTTGGAAAGCTGGGACTTAAAAAAAGTCTGTGAATAAAAATACTTGACAAATATAAATGAAAACAGAATATGACGAAGACGCGGCGTTTCTATCTCCCATAATAGGAAGAATAGAAACGCCGTTTTTTCTAGTAGGATTCGGGTGTCAAAAGGTAGACTAAAAAATTTATGGTGCAAATTGCTAATAGAAAATTTGAAATCCACCTTTTGACACCCGAATCTTAATAGGAAATTTATTGAAAAACGATACTGGAAATGTTAGACTGTGCCTAAGTGAAAAAGGAGACATGTATATGGAGGAAAAATATGGATTTGAACAAAAATAATATAAAAAAGATATTGGGAATCATTACATTTACATTGGTACTGCTGGCTCTTTTGATGAATATGGGGGCCGTAAAATCTTATTTGACGCTATTTTGGGGAATCTTGTTTCCATTTATTATGGGCGGCGCAATCGCCTTCATTTTAAATATCCCTATGGCCGCCATTGAAAAGAAGTTGTTTTCCAAAGGCGGAAAGGCGGCCAGGCCAGTCAGTCTGGTGCTCTCTATTTTGTGTGTCTTTGCAGTGATTACCGTCGTCATCTGGGTGGTAATCCCTCAGCTTGGCAAAACCGTTGACAGTATCAGTGTGGGAATGACGACTTTTCTGCCTCAGATGCAGGAGTGGCTGGAAGAAATGGCCGGGGACCAGGAAGAAATTGTGAAATATATTGAATCCTTAGAATTTGACTGGAAAGGATGGCTGGAAAGCGTAAAAGATTTTGTCTTGAGCGGCGCTGGAAGCGTAGTCTCTTATACTATGTCTGCCACTATGATGGTAATTAATGGCGTGATGACATTTTTCATCGCCTTTGTATTTGCCATTTACATTTTAATTCAGAAAGAAACTTTGGGCAGGCAGGGGCTAAAGGTGATTCACGCATTTTTCCCAGATAAAGTTGTGGAAAAGATATGTTATGTGTGCAGCCTGTCTCACAGAACTTTCTCAAAATTCATCACAGGACAATGTCTGGAAGCCTTGATTTTGGGCACGATGTTTTTGGTCAGCATGACAATTTTCCGCCTGCCCTATGCGCTGCTGGTAGGGGTGCTGATTGCCTTTACCGCGTTGATTCCCATGATAGGAGCTTTTATTGGGTGTTTTGTGGGCGCATTTTTGATTTTGATGGTGAATCCCATGCAGGCGATATTTTTTGTAATCCTGTTTCTAGTGCTGCAGCAGATTGAGGGAAATTTGATTTATCCTCATGTGGTGGGAAATTCCGTAGGGCTTCCCTCTATTTGGGTGTTGTTTGCAGTGACGGTGGGCGGTAAATTGATGGGAATTGCCGGAATGCTAATCTTTATTCCGCTGATGTCCGTCTTGTATACGCTGTTCCGGGAGTGGGTGAACCGGAAAATTGCCAGATAATGTTTAAAATGTTATAGTTTTACTCACGCAGTCTTCATAATTCCAAAGAGAGCTTGTATCTTTCTGACCGTCTAATTTTACACAAATTTTACACAGATTATGTATTCCATTTACAGAAACCGTATAGAATATCCAACATAACAGGATTTATACAGGAGGATGAAACATGGATATTTTTGGGTTTTTGTCGTTGATTGGCGGCCTTGCACTGTTTCTGTATGGAATGAACGTGATGGGCGGCGGTTTGGAAAAATTGTCTGGCGGTAAATTAGAGCGCGTCTTGGAGAAACTGACTTCAAGCCCCTGGAAGGCAGTCCTTTTGGGGGCCGGCGTCACAGCGGTAATTCAGTCTTCTTCCGCCACCACCGTTATGCTGGTGGGGTTTGTTAATTCTGGCATTATGAAACTGTCTCAAGCTGTGGGAATTATTATGGGAGCCAATATCGGAACCACCATAACTTCCTGGCTGCTGAGTTTGACTGGAATTGAGAGCGGAAACTTTTTTATCCGTATGCTGAAGCCCTCTTCTTTTTCTCCTATTTTGGCGCTGATTGGCATTATTCTTATGATGAGAGCCAAAAGCGACAGGAGAAAAGATGCGTCGGAAATTCTGCTGGGATTTGCCGTGCTGATGTTCGGCATGGAGACCATGAGCGACGCGGTAAAGCCACTGGCGGATGTGCCGGAATTTACCGGAATTCTCACAAGATTCAGCAATCCCCTGCTGGGTATTCTGGTGGGTGCCCTGCTGACAGCCGTGATTCAGAGCTCCTCCGCTTCGGTGGGTATTCTTCAGGCGCTGTCTGTCACAGGGGCATTCACTTACGGTTCTGTGATTCCTATTATTATGGGACAGAATATCGGAACTTGTGTCACCGCTATGATTTCAGCGGTGGGAGCTAACAAAGGGGCAAGACGTACTGCCTTTGTGCATCTTTACTTTAATGTGATTGGCTCGGTGGTATTCTTTTTCGCATACACGCTTCTCAATACAATCTTTCAGTTTGAGTTTGCCAGGGAGACGGTGGGAGCCGCCGGCATTGCAGCTATCCACAGTATCTTTAATATATTTGCAACCTTGATTCTGCTTCCTTTCACAAAAGGTCTGGAGAAATTGGCATATCTTACCATACCGGCCGGACAGGAGGAGATGGAAGCCTCCGAAAGTCAGGAAGAATTCAGTATACTGGACGTGCGGTTTCTGTCTACGCCGGGTTTTGCCATTGAACAATGCCTCTCACTGGTGAGAAAGATGGCAGAGACTGCCGGAGATGTTATGACAAATGCCATGGAACTGTTTGAGCATTACTCTAAGGAAAAGGCGGAACTGGTAAACCGGCAGGAGGAGCTGCTGGATAGATATGAAGATAAACTGGGAGCTTATCTGACTCAGCTGAGCAGTCAAAATCTTACGGCAAAAGAGGGACAGAGTGTATCTGCCTTGATTCACAGTATCAATGATTTTGAGCGAATCGGAGACCATGCGCTGAACCTGATGGAGATTGCCGGCGATATGAAGAAAAAGAAAATAGAATTTTCCAAGAAAGCGAAACATGAGCTGGAGGTATTTGGAGAGGCAGTTCAGGATATTTTGAACCGTTCTATAGAAGCTTTTATCAACCATGACACGGAACTGGCCCTATCGGTGGAACCTCTGGAGGAAGTGATTGATGATTTGAATAAAGAGGTAAAGAAACGCCACATCAAACGTCTCCAGAAAGGAAAGTGTACGATTGACCTGGGACTGGTGCTGTCGGATATTGCCGTAAATTATGAGAGGGTGGCAGACCACTGTTCTAATCTTGCAGTCTATATGATTCAGATGGAGGACAGTACAGTGGAAGCCCACGGTTATGTAAACCAGCTTTCTGGCAAGACGAAAGAACGCTTTGAGCAGATGGAGCAGGAATACCGGGAGAAATATCAGCTTGTATCATAGAAATCTTTTTAGACTTTCTATGATATAAAAACAAGGAGGAAGAAAGGTGCCGCTGGTTTATATTGTGGAAGATGATGTGAATATAAGGGAAATTCAAAGTTATGCTCTGAAAAACAGTGGGTTTGACGTGGAAGAATTTGAGTGTGGAAAAGAACTGGCTAAAGCGCTGGAAGTCAGAATACCTAATGTGATACTGCTGGACATTATGCTGCCTGGCAGGGACGGCTTGAAAATTCTGGAAGATTTGAGAGCGGACAAGACTACGGCAAAGATTCCAGTCATTATGGTAACAGCAAAATCCACAGAGCTGGATAAGGTAAAGGGACTGGATTCGGGTGCGGACGATTATATGACCAAACCTTTCGGAATTATGGAACTGATTTCAAGAGTCAAAGCATTACTGCGGCGGACAGAGACTTTGGCGGAGCCTTCCTTGCTCACCAGCGGATGTATTGTGGTGGACACTGAAAAACGCAGCGTTACAGCGGCGGGACAGGCCTGTGAGCTGACCTTCAAGGAATTTGAGCTGCTGAAAATGCTTTTAGTGAATCAGGGAATCGTGCTGTCCAGAGATAAAATCATGGACCAGGTCTGGGGATTCGACTATGAGGGAGAGAGCCGGACTGTGGATATGCATATCAAGACGCTGCGGCAGAAATTGGGAGAGGGAGGAAGTTCCATCAAGACAGTGCGGAACGTGGGATATATGATGAGCCGGGAGTATGAATCGTGAAAAAGAAAATCAATATGCAGTTTATTCTAGTATCTGCTCTCGCAGTTGTAATTACGACAATAATCTCCACAGGATTGTTTTATAATATTTTAAAGAATCAGGTCTATGATGACATAGAAACTTACACTCATGTGATAGAAGCCCTTGACAAGACATTCTGGGATTCAGAAGAAAACAAAAAACGTCTGGAGCGGGACGGACTTCGAATCACGAAAATCCGCCAGGACGGCGGCGTAGAGTACGACAGCAGCGCAGACCAGCAGGAGATGGAAAACCACAGAGACAGACCGGAAATCAAAAAAGCTCTGGAGACTGGGAAAGGGACGGCGGTGCGCTGGTCAGCCACTAGTTCCCTCCACACACTCTATTATGCCGAACGTCTGGAAAACGGAGATATTCTGAGAGTGGGGAAAGATTCCAAAAATATTTTTCAGATTCTGAAGAATATGATTGTGATGATAATTGTCTTAACGCTGTTTATCCTGCTGTTCTGCGGTATTTTGTCTCATTATTTGGTTCGAAGGCTGCTGTCTCCTATCGAAAAGCTGGCGGTGAATCCGGATGAGAGCAGCCGGGGCTGTATTTATGAAGAAATCGTGCCCTTTGTTCAGAAAATCCGGGAACAGCATATGAACATTTTAAACCATGCCAGGATGCGGCAGGAATTTACGGCGAATGTTTCCCACGAACTGAAAACGCCTCTGACCGCTATCTCCGGATATGCGGAACTGATTGAAAACGGTATGGCGGATGAAAAAGACACCAAGAGATTTGCCGGGGAAATTCACCGCAGTTCTTCCCGGCTGCTGACATTAATTAATGATATCTTGAAATTATCTGAGCTGGATGACGGAGAGCAGGAATTTGAATTTGAACGGGTGAATTTGTATGAGGCAGCCCAGAGGTGCCTGGATATGATGGAGCTCCAGGCGGCAAAACAGGAGGTGACGCTGCATCTGCAGGGAGAGCCCTGTGTGATTTGGGCAAACCGGGAGCTTTTGGATGAACTGCTGTACAATCTCTGCAGCAACAGCGTACAGTATAATAATCGGGGTGGAAGTGTGACGGTGACGGCGGCTCCTGCAGCAAAGGGAGCAGTGCTTTCGGTGAGAGATACCGGAATCGGCATTCCAAAGGAACACCAGGAAAGAATATTTGAGCGGTTTTACCGGGTGGATAAGAGCCGTTCCAAGCAAAGAGGCGGCACAGGTCTGGGACTTGCCATTGTAAAACACATCACAGCCCAGCATCATGGGGAAATTATGCTAGAGAGCGAGCCTGGAAAAGGAACAGAGATAAAGATTTTGTTTTGCAATTGACAAATATTGGAGGAAACTGCTATAATTACAAATTAACGTATATCGAGAAGAGACGAAGGCCTTTTTGAAAGAAGAAAATACCATACTTCTCAGAGAAGCATGAAAGAGGAGAA
>JAAWLS010000129.1 GCA_022798035.1 Lachnospiraceae bacterium
ACGATTTTACTTCTATTATGGACAGGCATGGCAGAGACGCCATTGCAGTGGATTCTCTGGGCAGCGGAATACATGGAGCGCCGGAAAGGCCGAGAGAAGGATTTGACGCAATTCCTATGTGGGTGGCTGACATGAATTTTCCCACTGTGCCCACTGTTTTGAAAGCTGTGACAGAGCGGGTGAAACATCCGGCTTTTGGATATTTTATGCCCACAGAAGAATACTATCGTGCAATTATTCAATGGCATACAGTCAGAAACGGCGTCAGGGAATTGACGGAGGAGTGCATTGGATATGAAAACGGAGTGTTAGGCTGTGTAATCTCCGCTTTGACTTCCTTTGCGGCCCCGGGGGACAGCGTGCTGCTGCACAGTCCCACCTATATTGGATTTACAGAAAGTATAGAAAATAATGGGTATCAAATCATTCACAGTCCCTTGAAAAAAGATGAAAACAACATCTGGCGGATGGATTATGAGGATATGGATGAGAAATTGAAAAAACATCACATTCATGCAGCAGTGTTCTGCAGCCCCCACAATCCCTGCGGGCGTGTATGGGAGCGCTGGGAAATTGAAAAGGCCATGGAAGTATACAGGGAGAACGACTGTGTGGTGATTTCGGATGAGATTTGGTCTGACATTATACTGAATGCTCATAAGCATATCCCCACCCAGTCTGTCAGTGAGGATGCCAGAAACCGGACAATTGCGGTGTATGCACCCAGCAAGACTTTTAACCTGGCAGGGCTGGTGGGAAGCTATCATATTATCTACAATAAATATCTTCGGGACCGGATACGCGCTAAGGGAAGCAAGTCCCATTACAACAACATGAATGTGCTCTCCATGCATGCATTGATAGGGGCCTATCAGCCGGAAGGGCATGAATGGGTGGATGAACTGTGCCAGGTGTTAAGCGAAAATGTTAATTTTGCCTGTGATTATATAGAAAAAAATTTCCCCGGCGTGCGGCTGAGCAAACCGGAGGGGACTTACATGTTATTTTTGGACTGTGCCAAGTGGTGTGAGGAGCACAAGAAGTCTATGGATGAACTGCTGAAATCAGGATGGGACGTGGGCGTGGCCTGGCAGGACGGCAGAATTTTTCACGGAGACTGGGCAATTCGTATGAATCTGGCTCTTCCCCGTAAAAAAGTGGAGGAGGCATTTGAACGTCTGCGCAGATATGTATTTTAAGAGATTTTCTGGTATAATAGGAAGTAGGAAGATAGTACATGCAGCGCATTTTTTATCTTATAGGAAATTCCTTTGTATTTCCTATAAGATAAAAAGCTCTCCAGGCAGGATGCGCAGCTCGCGGAGATGATATTTATTGCTATGCAATACCGCTCGCGCGCGAAGAATGCGTGTAGCGCATTCTTTTTTACAGAATTAGATAAAAAAGGTGGACAAACATGAAGAAAGAACGAACGATAAAAATTTTTCTGGCGTCGTCGATAGAGGAATTTAAAAATGAACGTCAGGAACTGATGGCATTTTTCGGCTCAGTAAATAATAAACTCCGCAAAAGCGGCATTTACATTGAATTGGAAAAGTGTGAAGATATGAGCAGCGCCGTTCCACTGAAGAGAAAACAGGATGATTATAATGAGTACATAAAAAACAGCGATTATCTGATTATGTTGATTGGCAGGGATGTAGGGAAATATACACTAGAGGAGTTTGATGTGGCATTGGAGCATTTCCTAAAATACAGGACTCCGACAATTCTTCCGTATTTCAAAAAAGTTCCAGAGGGAGAACAGGTACAGAAGAGGGTTCTTGATTTTGAGAAACGGCTGGTCAAACAGTTGGGACATTATGTTCACGACCCCTACTCACATCTGAGTGAAATTGAAAATGATGTTTTGCTGACAATTTTTGAAGGTCTGGGAGTGCAGGATGGGCAGCTGCTTTTGAATGAACAGCAGGTGATGTCATTGGAAGATGTGCCGTTTTATAAGGGAAATAAGGCATTGCAGCAGAAAATAGAACAGAAAAAGAGACTGGAGGAAGAATATATTGCGGTTATACGAAAACTTAGCAAGACTCCGTCGTCGAAGGATTTGCTGGGAAAAAAAGAAGAGCTTGAGAGAGAAAGAGGAACGCTTCAGAGAGCAATTGACCAGATGGAGACAGATATGCTGCAGGAACATAGGGAGATGCTGCAAAAACGACAGCTGGGAATACGTTTGAACTGGCGTGAAAAAGAGGCGAGAGACTTTGTGTGTAATGACGGAGATTATGAGAGTGCAAAGAATCTGCTGCGGGATGCCCAGTGGGAAGAGGAAGTCAGTCTGTCTGGAAAGAAGATGGAACTGTGCACCGAAGAGCAGAGGGAACAGCAGCTGGTGGAAATCCGCAGATACATTTTCGGGAAAAAGACTTTAATTTCTTATATAAAAGCAACAGGATTAACCCCGGAAAGCGTGGATGAAATCAAGGCTATATATGAGAATCTCGCAGAGAAGGCGGTAGCGTACCAGACAGAGCAGAAAGTATTACAGGAGTATGCGGAATTTCTGATGAAGCAGAACTGTCTCGAAGAAGGGATAGCGGTGGCGGAGAAACTGCGGCAGTACTATAAAAATGACGAGAAAACGCGGAATAAAGATAAAGCAGAACTTCTTCTGCGGCTGTCAGATTTGTACTATGAGGTTGTCAAATTGAAAGAGAGCCAACAGTGTCTTTCAGAGGCCTTGGAAATTATTCCCATTATAGCCAATGACCTTGAAAGGGAAGGCCTGAGAGCCCTGGCAAATAGGAAAATGGGAAGGGATTTGTGGGAGATAGAGGGGCCGGATAAGGCACAGAAATGGATAAGGGAAGCGCTGGACATCAGTACCAGCCTGTCCAATCAGAATCCCCAGGATGGCACATTGCGCTGGATTTTAGGAAATGTGATGGGCATATATGCAACACTAATGAACAAGATAGGCGAGAAGAAAGAAACAGAAAAATTTTATGAGAAATCTATAAAAATCTATGGGGATTTGGCAAAAAACTATTCGGATTCTTCCTGGTGCAGTCTGTTTCCTGACCGTGAGAATATGGCATGCAGCCTGCAGAGTGTTTGTAGGAATTATGCAATTTTTCTGAATAGGATGAACCGCAGAGAGGAAGCAGAGAAAGTGAGTCGAAAGGCATTGGAAGTCGGGCGTTCTATTGCTGCCAGAAACCCTCAGGCCAATGAGGCTCAGATGGCTCTATTATGCAGCTTCATAGCAGGAATATCATGCGCTGAAAAACGCTATAAAGAGGCGGAAAGTCTGTACCGGGAGGCCCGGCCGCTTTATAAATCTTTGACTGTTATAAATCCCAGACGTTATGGGGATGCTGCCATAATAAATACTACAAAGATGGCAAAGCTTTTAGAACAGAAAAAACGCGAATCATATGTTTCTCCTTTGGATGATTCTTATGAGGGAGAGGAGGCTTTGGAACTCTACAGGGAAGCGCAGTCACTTTATGATGAAGAAAATTATATAGGCAGGCGTCCATATTTTAACTTTGTAAACGCGAAAGTTCAGCTTGGAACGGCAGCTGAGATGTCCAGGGCTGCATCTAGGTTTGTCCCCAAAAGAGACTCAGGGTATGTGAAAAGGAAAATGGGCGACAAATGGGTGGAATACGCGGGTTCTGAAGCTGAACGTATATTGGGACGCCGCTGGGAACATAGAGGACTGTTGAGACTGGTAAAAGAAGGGAAGATAATAAGCGTGGAGGAATGGCTGAAATCCAAGCCTCCGGAAGAACTGGGAATAGAGACAAGGGATATGAGCTGGGAGGAATGGCTGGAATCCAAGCGTTATCCATATAAGATAATAGAAACTTTCATTCAGACAGCATTGAACAACTTTCAAAGTATGAAGAAAAGCGAGAACTACGCATGGAATATTCTCGTATGTTACGAAGAATGGGGTACTGTGTTGTGGAAGCTGATGAACCGGGTCGAAGAAGCGGACGAGATGTATAAGGAAGCCTGTGAAATGGCGGTACAGTATGAGAATGATAACACTTATAGGATGAGGGTTTCTGGCATTTACCTGAAGCGGGCAATGACATTGGCAGCTATGAACCGTATGGAGGAATCAAAAGAATATATGCTCAAGTCGAGGAAGTGTGAGGAATGTTATAAGAAGTCAGAAACAGAGGGAAAAGCAGGAGGAAAACCACGATGAATGAAGGTGAAAATACAAATGATAAGAGAAATTTGAAGGTTTTATACGATGGGGAGGCGGCCATTCAGTACCATCTTTATCAGCATCCCTTATACCATTTTCTGTCTGAAGAAGACGAATCTCTGAATGTTCTGGTGGTTGGATTTGGAAATTATGGACAGAAATTTCTGGATATCTGCCTGCAGACTGGCCATGTAAAGAAAAAAAACCTGCGTGTGACAGTCATATCGGATGACAGTGCAGAGGAAAAGCAGTATCTGGCAGAGCGGCCGGAACTGGCAAATTTTTATAAGATTGTGGACAAAGATACCGAAGAGGAGGCAGAGAGCCAGCAGACCAGGGAAGAGGATGATACGCCTACGGATTTCGGCGGTATTTATGGAACCATTATTTTTGAGGTGGCGAAACTGGAAAAGGATAACCAAAAAGCCAACGCAGATATCCTGCAGAATCATGTTATGTGTGAGCACTACGATGCGCATTATGCATTTATTGCGCTGGGAGAGGACTTGCTGAATCAGGCTGCAGCAAAGGCGTGTGAAAGTGTGGTTGACAGCCTGGAGCTGCAGTGCATGGTGAGCTATGTGCAGGAAGGGAAAACTTCCATTTCCGGAGATAATGATAATCTGCAACCAGTCTTTGTCAATGAGGATGTCAGAAAGCTGCCGCTGCATTCTGAGATTGAGAGGATGGCGTTCAATACACATCTTATCTGGGAAAAGAGCCTGAATATAGATTACCGGCTGGTGCGCACAGAATTCCGCAGGCCCTATAACCACTATTCCTGCATGTCTCATGTTCTATTTTTAAAGTATAAACTCTACCATGCGGGAATTGACCTGGAATATTGCAGCTTTGAGAAGGCGGCAGAAATTTTTCAGGAGAAGGTGCTGGGAGAAGGGGAGACCTGTATTGGACTGAAAAATGAGCTGGTGTGGATGGAACACCGCAGATGGGTGACAGAGAAGATATGCAAAGGCTGGCGGCGTATTTCTAATCTTAGAGACTGCCGAAACGGAGGTATGAGAGACGAGAGACGGAAATGTCACGTGTGCATTCTGCCCAGCAGCCCCAATCAGAACCTTGCAGATGAATATAAGAAAAATCCTGCTTTTTGGGACAAAGTGTCGGAAGGAAAATTAAATAAATTAGATGAGCTGGACCGTGTATCGGTGAGGCTTCACAGGATGTTTATGAAAGAAGCGGAGAAGGTCAGGAAAGAGAATCTGCTCAACTGCAGGAATTTTTCCATTATCCGCGATTTGGTGGAGAAGGATGAATCTGCCATGGCTGCATTTCAGGAATGGTTTGTATGCCTGAAAGATATCTGGAATGCAGACAATAAAAAAGTGTGGCTTTACAAGGGCCTGAAAAATAAACTGCTCCAGGCAGCAGAGAATTTGTCGGATATTGATGGGAAATCCTTAAAAGAACAGGTGAAAGCATTGGAGACGAGGTTCTATCCGATATTGGCCAGTATGGAATACCGGGACTACAAACTGGATGATGTGGCGTTAGTGGAAAACATTCCTTTTGTGCTGACATATACGCAGTCTTTGTACCTTGCAGTTCCCTTTGTGGCAAGTAGTGATAACTCGAAAATATTTCAAAATACGGCTTCTGCTATGGTCAGCAATCCTGCGCGTATCCTGTATCTCTGCTCTGTGAAGGAAAAGAGCGATGTGCTGGAGATAAAGGAAACGATACCTTATGTTATGGCTTATCTGAAGCGCAAACAGGTCAGAGCAAAGGTGGAATTTGTCATTGTCCTTACAGAAGAGATGTTGTCCTGTGTGCAGCAAAATTTAGAGAGCGTGGGAGAACAGTACAAAAAAAGAATAAAACAAATCAAGTATATAGCAGCACCGACGGAAGAAGAAATGCCTGCTAAGTTGGAAGAATATCTGGCAGAGAGAAAGAAGAGAAGGAAGGAGTTTGTGGTAGAGCGGAATAAAACTGAGCTTTCGGCGCTTATGGAGGGAGCAGGAGTCTATCAAAGGTTTCCTAATTTCCGCTTTGATTCCGCTGCCATGAAGTTCCGTTCCCTGACACAATGTGATTTGCTTGGCTATATCCGGAAATTTCCATATTTTACGGTGGCAGATATGGTGTCCCTGCGGCGTTCCGGCAGTAAAATCAGCAGACAGCCGGAATTTTTTGCCGAGTATAAGGAATTATGGGAAAAATATTGTGAGAATCCAAGAACTTGGAAAGCGTTTTGCGCAGCTTTGGGGGATTCTGCAAAGAACCATGATATCATTGCATCTTTTGAGCGCAGAGCGGGCAGAGAGAAAGACGAGGAGCGGGAATATCGGTACATCCTTCCATTTTCCTGCAAAAAAAGTGTTTCCAAAGTGATAGAATTTTTGAAGAAAAATAAGGTTTGTGAAGAGGGAAGCAGGGTAAACCGTTATGCAACCGATTCCTGCGAGGTTATTATTGCTGACAAGTACGGTTACCGCAGAAAATATGACAGGCTGTTTGCAGATGTTTACACACTGATGGAAGAGGATGCCATAGATGTTTTTCTGAATGCAAGGGAGCATATCATATATGTTGTTTTTGACAGCCTCCATGCTGTCAACGTTTCCATCGGCGCCAACCGAAGCGGATTCAACGATTTATTGGGATTTTTCCAGAAGCGGGGATATATTATCAACGTCGAGTCTGAGGAAAAGAACAGCAATAACAGAAGCAAGCAACAAAAAAAGAATATATGAGATGATTGGATGAGGGTAGCAAATGTGCGTTCACATGAGAAGAAAATATTGCTTTGG
>JAAWLS010000130.1 GCA_022798035.1 Lachnospiraceae bacterium
CCGGGTCGGATGCTCCAGGGCGATGAATTAGGGGCGACTGACGAGCCTCTAACGTCCGCTACGCGCACCCGGCGCGTAGCGCCCAAAGCCCCCTTGGGTCCGTAATAATGGGTGTCCAAAAGGGCCATCTCTGTATCTTCATAGAGGGGCACCTGCTTCAAATCCAACCTTGGGGAGTCGATGTGTGCTCCTAAAATATTCATTCCTTGTTCCAAAGGCTGTCTGCCGATTACAAACAGAGCCAGCATTTTACCCATATTTTCCGCATAGATTTTGTCTCCGGTTTTTATGGTTCTGCCGGAGGCCAGAACATCTTTTAAATCCTCAAATCCTGCCTCCTTGGCCTGTGCAGTCAGCTCTGTCACACATTCCCGCTCTGTCTTGCAGTCAGAAATAAACTTCCTATATTTCTCTCCAAACTCAAACACTGCCTCCCGCTTTCCTTCCGGGTATTTCTTCCACGCATTTTTTCTCTCCATTGGTCGTTTCCTCCTCTAAATCAATTTTCATTCAATCTTCATCGTCGTCATCATCAGATTTCTGAAGGTTCTCCTGCACACGGCGGTACAATTCCTTCGCCGCATTATATCCCATCTTCTTCTGCCTGTGGTTGACCGCTGCAGACTCACAGATAACCGCCAAATTTCGTCCGGGACGAATAGGCAGAGAATGACTTACCACCTTGTTGCCGAGAAATTCCATATACTCCTCTTCCAGTCCCAGCCTGTCGTATTCATTTTCTTTCTTCCAGTCTTCCAGTTTGATAACTAAATCTATATTCTGTTTCTCTTTCACGCACTCCACACCAAATAATGCTTTCACGTCGATAATGCCCACGCCGCGCATCTCAATAAAATATCTGGTGATATCCGGCGCTGTTCCCACCAGAATGTGCTTGTTAATCTTGCGGATTTCCACCACATCATCACTGACAAGACGATGTCCCCGCCGGATGAGCTCCAGAGCTGCCTCACTCTTGCCGATACCGCTCTCCCCCATAATCAGCAGACCCTCGCCGTACACATCCACCAAAACTCCGTGAATGGAAATACAGGGTGCAAGTTCCTCTCCTAAATAATAAATCAGCTCTGCCATAAAAGCAGAAGTACCATAATCCGTAGACAAAACCGGCGTGCCGCTTGCAGTGGCGGCCTGCAGTAAATCTGCATCCGGTTCCAGATTACGGCTGAAAATCACACAGGGGACATTGTGTGAAAAAAACTTCTGAAACACATCCAATTTATCTTCCTGGCTCAATTTCTGCATATAGGTATGTTCTACCATACCGATAATTTCAATTCTGCTTTTTTCAAAATAATCAAAATATCCTGTCAGCTGCAAGGCCGGCCGGTTTACTTCTGAAGTAGTCACCTTGCGGTTTTTAATGTCCACTTCCGGATTCAGTACTTTCAGATTCATTTTCTCGACTATCTTTTTTACACTTACACCTTTCATCCGCTTCTCCTTTTCTCCGGCTGATTTCTGCTCTTTACCTTATCGGAACCATTCGGAAACCCCAAGCTACAGACATGCCAGCCAAGCTGTCATAGACCTCTAACGAGCTGAGGGGATTATCACCTCTCTGGAAATAGCAATTCATTCCTTTTCAAGTCAAATATTCATGCAAGCATGGCTATTTTCCTCATTGCTCGCAGGAATAAATTTGAACGTTCTAAATTGGCTATTTCCAGAGGGTTCTGAATAGTTACATCTTATCATAGAACTCCGCCCTCTTCAACATTTGGCCGATGGAAAAATTCATACACTGCCTGGGCTGCCCGCTCATTCATAGAAGGAATCTCCGAAAGGGTCTTTACATCCGCTTCCCGGATAGCCTCCAGAGACAGAAATGCCTTCATCAACGCCTTTCGTCTGGCTGCTCCAATGCCCGGAATATCATCCAGAACAGAGTGAACCTGTTCCTTGCTCCGCAGAGAGCGATGGTACTCAATGGCAAACCGATGGGCTTCATCCTGAATTCTGGTAATCAGTTTAAATCCTTCGCTGTGCCTGTCAATGGGTATCTCCTGATTATGATAGTATAACCCACGCGTGCGGTGATTATCATCCTTTACCATACCACATACAGGAATATGCAGTCCCAGCTCCTCCAACACTTTGAGAGCTACGTTGACCTGTCCCTTTCCTCCGTCCATCATAATCAAATCCGGAAAACGAGTAAAACTTCCATAGTCATTTTCCATCTGTCTCTCTCTCAGTTCTTCCTGCTCTCGGATTCCATGGGCAAACCGCCGGGTCAGAACTTCGTGCATGGAGCCGTAATCATCAGGCCCGGTCACGGTGCGCAGTTTGAATTTGCGATAATCACTGCGCTTTGGCTTTCCTTTTTCATAGACTACCATGGAGCCAACTGTCTCAAACCCGCTGATATTGGAAATATCGTAGGCCTCCACACGTTTCACTTCCTCCAAATCCAGCAGTTTTCCGATTTCCTTCAGTGCGCCGATGGTTCTTCCCTCTTCCCGCTTTATCTTCTCTTTATCCTGGGACAGTACCATAGCAGCGTTCTGGGCCGCAAGCTCCACCAGCTTTTCCTTCGTTCCCTTTTTCGGAACTCTGAGATACACCCTCTGCCCCCGTTTCTGGCTCAGCCACTCTTCAATAACTTCTGCCTCCTCAATTTCCTCCTGCAGCATCAGCTCCCTGGGAATAAAAGGCGTACCTGCATAGAACTGCTTCAAAAAAGTGGCAAGAACCTGTGGTCTCGTGTCCTCGCTTCCAATATTTACATGGAAGTGGTCTCTTCCAATCAATTTTCCATCCCGGATAAAAAATACCTGGACAACCGCATCCTCTTTGTCAGAGGCCATAGCGATAATATCTTTATCTTCTCCGTCAGAATGGGTGATTTTCTGTTTCTGGGCAATCTGTTTGACAGATTTTACCAGCTCCCGATACTCAATGGCTTTCTCAAAATTCATCTCGTCAGAAGCCGCCTGCATTTTCTCCTCCAGCTCTTTTATTATGGGCTGATAATTCCCATTGAGGAATTCAATGGCCTGATGAACCCTCTTTCGATATTCCTCTTTGCTGACAAATCCCTGGCAAGGAGCCATACACTGATGAATGTGGTAATTCAGGCAGGGCCGTTCTTTCCCGATATCTTTGGGCAGAGAACGGTTGCAGCTCCGCAGGGAATATATTTTCCGTATCAATTCTATGGTATCTTTTACGGCTCCTCCGCTGGTGTAAGGGCCAAAATACCTGGATTTATCTTTTTTCATCTGACGTGAAAAGAGGACTCTGGGAAAATCTTCTCCCAGCGTCACTCTAATATAAGGGTATGTCTTGTCATCCCTCAGCATCGTATTATATTTTGGGCGGTGTTCTTTGATAAGATTGCATTCCAGAATCAGAGCTTCCAGCTCAGAATCGGTGATGATATATTCAAACCGCTCAATCTGTCTCACCATCTGTTCCTTTTTCAGCCCTTCATTGTGGCTTGGCCGAAAGTACTGGCGAACCCGGTTCCGCAGACTGACGGCCTTCCCCACATAAATAATCGTATCATTCACGTCATGCATAATGTATACTCCCGGTTTCTGCGGGAGCTTCTTTAATTCTTCCTGAATATCAAACATTATTTCAATCCCTTTAACAACTTATCCAGATAATCTTCTCCTTCTCCGGAATCAGGCTCTTCCTGGTGCGTTTCCTCCTGAACCTCTTCCTGTAAAATCTCTCCGGAAGGCTCTGCAATGTCCGGTTTCACTGCACTGACACTGCTCTTTGTCTTTCGGCTGGAACCTTTTTTCGCCGGGAAAAATCCCCACTCTTCCGGCGTCCCTATCTCTTCCTCTTTCTTCTCCGCCTTGTCTTCCTTTGTGGAAACATCTCCGGACTCTTCTGGTTCATTCTTCTGTTCTGAAATATTTTTGGCCGCTTCCGGTTCATTCTTCTGTTCTGAAACAGTTTTAGGTTCTTCCGGTTTCTTCCTCTCTGAAATAGTTTTAGGTTCTTCCGGTTTCTTCTTCTCTGGAATAGTTTCAGGTTCTTCCAGTTTATTTTTCCATTCCGGAACAGTTTTGAGCCCTTCCAGTTCGTTTTTCTTCTCTAAAATACTTTCAGGCTTTTCTGGTTTATCCTTCTTCTCTAAAATACTTTCAGGCTCTTCTGGCCTATTTTTCTGCTCTGAAACAGCTTGGAGCTCCTCTGGCTTATTCTCTGGAACAACTTGAGCCTGTTCTGTTCTGCTGTTCTGTTCAAAAACCTTCTGCTGGCTTGGTGCATTTACAACAATGGGAATAATTTCTATCTCTTTTTCTTCTGCGAAATCAGAATTTTCTTCTGGTTCCTCTTTCTGTCCTCTATTTGAGATAGAAATCTCCTCTTCCCGGAAATCTCTCAGCTCCTGAGGAATTTCCTCCCCCTCCAGCGTGTTTACCTCTAAAAATGATTCTTCTAAGGGTTTGTATATTTCCAGAGGCAAATCTTCCTCCTTTAAAGTATTTACTTCCAAAGACCCCTCTTTCGACATAATTGTCTCCGGAGATAGTTCTTTCCATGCATCTGTTTCCAGATGAATCTTTTCTTCTGCCCCAGCATTATTCCTGGAATCTTCTGCTCCTGCCTCTTCTCTTTTCTGATTTCCGGAATGTTCCTTCTGCCGTCTGCTCTCTGGTTGCTGAAATTCCCGGCTGTGAACCTCTTCTGCCTTAAATTCTTCCGCCGCCTTTTCTGCCTCCGTCTTTTCTTCCGGCTCAGGAATGCCTTTTAGCTCGCGGAAAATCTTCATAAACTCTTTTCCGGTGATAGTCTCATGCTCATAGAGATGCTGGGAAATCTTATCCAGAATATCCCTGTTCTCCTGCAGGAGACGAACCGCCTCATCGTAACTTTCTTTGAGAATTCTCATCACTTCTTTGTCAATCTGAGCTGCTGTCTCTTCTCCGCAGTTGAGACTTGCCCTTCCATCCAGATATTGATTCTCAATGGTTACTAATCCCATCAGTCCAAACTTTTCGGACATTCCGTACTGAGTCACCATGGCTCTGGCAATCTTTGTGGCCTGTTCTATGTCATTGGAAGCTCCGGTTGTCACAGAGTCAAAAACAATCTCTTCCGCTGCACGGCCTCCCATATAAGTAATGAGATGCGCCACCAGTTCTTTTTTCGTCATAAGGAACTTCTCTTCCTCTGGAACCTGCATGGTGTAACCCAGCGCTCCCATAGTTCTCGGCACAATGGTAATCTTCTGCACTGGTTCTGCATCCTTCTGAAGAGCTGTCACCAGCGCGTGTCCCACCTCGTGGTAAGCAACCATCTTCTTTTCCTTGGGGCCCATAATACGGTCTTTTTTCTCTTTTCCAGCAATCACCACTTCCACTGATTCAAAGAGGTCGCTTTGGTTGACATATTTCCTGCCATGTTTAACTGCGTTGATTGCCGCCTCATTAATCATATTTGCCAAATCAGAACCCACTGCACCGGAAGTCGCCAGTGCAATGGCATCCAAATCTACAGATTCATCCAACAGTACATTTTTGGCATGTACTTTCAAAGTGTCCACTCTGCCCTTTAAATCCGGTTTGTCCACGATAATTCTCCGGTCGAACCGCCCTGGACGCAGCAAAGCCTTATCCAGCACTTCCGGACGGTTGGTTGCCGCCAGAATCAAAAGTCCTTTTGAAGTGTCAAATCCATCCATCTCCGCTAAAAGCTGGTTCAAAGTCTGTTCTCTCTCGTCATTTCCGCCATATCTGGTATCACGGCTCTTGCCAATCGCGTCTATCTCGTCAATAAAAATAATGCAGGGCGCCTGTTTCTGAGCCTCTTTAAACAAATCTCTGACACGGGAAGCCCCCACGCCTACAAACATTTCTACGAAATCAGAACCTGCCAGGGAGAAAAATGGAACTTTCGCTTCTCCTGCAACTGCCTTGGCCAGCAAAGTCTTACCGGTACCCGGAGGGCCCACCAGCAGTGCTCCTTTCGGCAGCTTTGCGCCGATATCCGTATATTTCTTGGGATTGTGCAAAAAATCCACCACTTCCTGCAGGGATTCCTTCGCCTCATTCTGTCCGGCAACATCCTTAAATGTGACGCCGGTAGATTTCTCCACATAGACTTTGGCCGTGGTCTTGCCCACGCCCATCATTCCTCCGCTTCCCATTTTGCGGAAAATCAAAAAGTAAAGCAGAATCCACACTAATACCAGCGGAAGAATATAACTCACCATATTCCACATAATGGCTGAGGAAACGTCTTCCACTGTTCCGCCAAACTTGACATCGTGCTCTTTTAAAAGCGGCAGAAGGTCCTCATCATTTAATTCTGCTGTGTAATAAGTAATTCTATACAGCTTATTGTCATTTTTCGGCGTAATATTAATCTTATTGGAGGTAAAAGTTACGGATTCCACCTTATCCTTCTCCACCATATCAATAAATTCCGAATAAGTAATCTCCTTATTGGTGGCGTCCTTGGCACAGCTGTTCAAAAGGCTTGTCAAAAACAGCACCAGCAAAGCGGCCAGAATGAAAATCATCACTGTCATTCCGTTTTTGTTATTGTTGTTATTTCCACCATTATTGTTATTACTATTATTATTTCCTTTGTTCTCCATTTATTTCCTCCTGGGTATCGCAGCCGTCTACTTCGCGACACTTTTTTATTATATGTGTATTTTTCTTTAAAATCAATACAATTCTCCCAAACTTTCCATAAATATTTCTAAAGTTTTTATAAATGTTTCTTTCTGAAAATAAAAGGCAGAACTGCTGCCAGAAACAAATTCTTTTCAAAAGTTCTGGCTTTCTTCCTTCACAGGTTGTATAATATATAAGTTATATGAAATCTATGCGCAGCCGCTTTTCTTATTTCGAGGACAGGCTGCATACTATAAATGTTCATTATATTAATAAGGAGGAGCTATTATGCCCGTAAAATACGTCTTTGTCACTGGTGGTGTTGTTTCCGG
>JAAWLS010000131.1 GCA_022798035.1 Lachnospiraceae bacterium
TTTAAATACTGCTCAACCTCATCCCAGTCAATATTCTGTCTGCCTTTAAAACATATATCATTAATTACTACAATCTGATTCCCATTAATATCTTTGATAACACTTATATTTCTTTCCATAACTCCCTTGATTCGCTCTCCGCTCATGATTTTTCAGAAATTTCCTATTTTCTCCCTTATCCGTCATATATCTTGCCCACGTAAAACGCAGGAAGCTGGACTATCAGCCTCCTGCTGCTATTCTTAGAGCTGTTCTTGAAATCCTGGTTTGTAGAGATGGCGCGGAATTCCGTCTACCATAACTGGTGACACGTCGCCTTGAATCAAAGGTTTCACATAGGTTACAAACTCGTCCGTCACATAAGTGCCGTCTTTTGTCACCCAGCTTCTCGGTACAAGTTTCTCATCGTTTGCGATTTTATGCACATCTTTGACTGCTGTTGTGCTCTGATAAGGGTCGTCGGAGATACGTTCCAATACTACCATCTTGCCGGTGTCTCCTTCGTCCGCCGCTTTCACAGCTGCGCCGCCCACCTGATATGCTTCCAAAATATCAATGCGGGAAGCAGAATGAGAAGCAGAACGCTGCAGCGTACTTAACTCAATAGCACGTGTCTTGCATCCTATCTCTCCTGCCACAAAGTTTGCAAGATAAGCCGCTGTTCCTGAAAGCTGCTTGTGACCGAATGCATCCACAAAATCCACACTGTTTCCAAGCTCGCAGACATATTTGCCGCCTGCCACCTTAATTCCCTCTGACACTGCAACCACGACAGAAGATTTCTTCTCTAAAAGTTTGCGTATCTTCGTGATAAATTTCTCCAAATCAAATTCCAGCTCCGGAAGATAGATGAGGTCTGCTCCAGCGCAGTCCTCTCCTTTGGCTAGAGCAGCCGCTCCTGTCAGCCATCCTGCATTTCGTCCCATAATCTCCACAATGGTCACGAGACCTTTATTGTACTCCAGACAGAAACTGTCCCGAATAATCTCTTTGACGGAAGTCCCGATATATTTTGCTGCGCTTCCATATCCAGGTGTATGGTCTGTCAGAGCTAAATCATTGTCAATGGTTTTGGGACATCCGATAAACCGTATCTCCTGTCCGGTAATAATTGCATAATCTGACAATTTCTTAATGGTGTCCATGGAATCATTTCCACCAATATAAATGAAAGCTTCTATGTCCAGTTTGTTTAATATCTCAAAAATCTTCTCATAAACTCCCATGTCCTCATGAATTTCCGGAAGTTTGTAACGACAGGAACCCAGATAAGCGGCCGGTGTACGCTTTAGCAGTTCCGCATCCAGTTCGTTTGTTATATGCTCCGATAAATCAATATAACGCTCCTGGAGCAAACCTTGTATTCCATGAAGCATTCCATACACTCTTTTTGCCCCACGGTCTTTTGCTGTTCTATATACCCCTGCAAGACTGGAATTGATTGCTGCAGTAGGTCCCCCTGATTGTCCTACAATAACATTGCGCTTCATATCAGCACCTCCATATTTATTTTACGAAAACTCATAAGCTACATTATAGCAAAAAAAGACATGTGATACAAGTTTTTTCATACAACAGTTTCGCCGCTTTATGACCTTTCATTGACAGAGAAGTTTTAGCTCCTCCTCTGTCAATGTCCTGTATTCTCCAGGTTTTAAACTGTCATCCAATTTCAGGGGACCCATAGAAATCCGCTTTAAATCAATGACTGATTTTCCCACCGCCTCAAACATCCGCTTTACCTGATGGAATTTCCCCTCGGTAATGACTAATTCAATCTGAGAAATCCAAAGGTCATCTCCCTTCTCTTTTTCTACAGACAAAATTTTAAGCTCTGCTGGCAGCGTGGGATGTTCTTCTCCGATCTCCACGCCTTTTGAAAAAAGTTCCACATCTTCTTCCGTCACCTGTCCGGACACTTTTGCCTGATAGCACTTTGGCACATGTCTGCCTGGCGCCAAAAGATTATGAGCCAGAGAGCCGTCATTGGTAATCAGCAGAAGTCCTTCCGTATCAATATCCAGCCTGCCCACCGGAAATAAATCTTTCCGTTTCCGGTCGGTGATATAGTCAACCACAGTGTCATGGCAGTTATCTGTCACTGCGCTGACGCATCCTTTGGGTTTACAGAACATATAGTATTCGTACACTGCATAGTCAACCTCTGCTCCCTGAAATGTCACTATATCTTTTCCTACAGCCACTTTCTGCTGAGGCCCGTTGGGAACGCTGCCGTTTACCTGCACTTGCTTTTTTCTGATATACTGCTTTACCTGGCTTCGGGTGCCGATTCCCATATCTGCAAGGTATTTATCCAGTCTAATTTCCATGACGCCGTCATCCTTTCTTCCCCAGAAAGAGACCTGCAAAGCTGATACTTCAGCCGCCTTCATAGGGGATTTTACAGCCTGTTCTTTCAGAAAGAGACCTGCAAAACTGATACTTCAGCCGCCTTTCCTCCAGCCATTTCAATACCCAGTAAGGATTTATGCTGAATTCCTCTCCCTTTTCATCCTCCACATAAATTCCCATGTGGAGATGAACCGCAAATTTCCCTACGGTTCCCTCCTCCTCACCGTAACCGCTGTCTCCCATAAATCCTAAGAGCTCACCGGCCTGAATCTCATCTCCCTCATGGAATTCCCTGGCGTAATCATAGAGATGGGCATAGTAAAAATACCCTCCATGGGGGGAACGGATGCCGATGCGGTAACCGCCCAATTTCAGCCAGCCGATTTTTTCCACCACCCCGTCTGTCATGCTGACAACAGGATAATGGCCCCGCTCATTAAACGAGGCCATAATATCTGTCCCTTCATGGCCCCGGTTCCCCCCATACTCTCTGTCAAACATCCAGGAATCCTCAAAAGAAGTAATCATAGTGTCATCTTTTGAGGACAGCGGAACGGGAAAATATTTCACGTCTTTCCATACCGCCTGCTCTGATTTCTCCAGATTTTGCATTTCTTCCCAGCGGTATTCGTGAAACAGCTTTAAATATTCTTCTATCTGCCCTTTCTCACTTTTTTCCGTAAAAAGATATCCCAGCATATATTCGTATCTGGAGTACTCCGATTCCTTCTCATATTTGCAGAAATTCTCATACATTTCTGTTGGGATTTTCTGCTGACGCAGGAGTTCTTTGGTATCTTCCCCCGCCAGGAGGCCGGCAATTTCCGCCCTTTGCTGTATGCGGCTGATAAGCGTCGTCACAAAGCAGACCATTGCCGTAAGAATCAGTAACCATATCCATACCTGCTTTTTCATATTTTTCCTTTTATTTGCGGCAGTTCAGCCCATATCCGAACTGTTTATTTATTTTGAACGTTTCAAAAATTCCAAAATCAGCTTCCAGACTCTTTCCGTGGAAGAAATGCTCAGCCGCTCTTTCGGCGTGTGAATGTCAAAATTATTGGGCCCAAATGAAATACAGTCCAGATTTTCAATTTTTCCAGATAAGATTCCACATTCCAAACCGGCATGAATGGCCTGGATTTTCGGCTCTTCCTGAAACAAATCACAGTAAACTTCCCGCATCAACTCCCGCATGGGAGACTCTGCCTTGTATTCCCAGGCCGGATAATCTCCGCTCACTGTAATTTCCCCGCCCAAAAATTCTGTGAGAAATTCCAAACGCTTTGTAACTTCATATTTTCTGCTGGTCACACTGCTTCTCACGGAAAAGCACACGGAAAATTCCTGTTCTTCCAGTTTCATAATTCCAGGATTCAGAGAAGTCTCCACCAAGCCTTCGATATCCGTACTCATATGTTGAACGCCCCAGGGCGCAGTACGAAGGAAAAACAACACCTTTATCAGGGAAGAATCTGTCAACACTTCTACCGTCTCTCGTTCCAGTCTCTCACATTTTACCTCTACGCCTGAATCAGAACCCTTATACTCTTTTTTCAAAATTTCTTCCAGAGAAGCAATCTTGGCAGGCAGTTCCTGCTCTGCGTTTTTCGGAAGCAGAATCGTGCAGACCGCCTCCCTTGGAATGGCATTATCTTTTAACCCTCCATGCAGGTTTTCCATTGAAAAAGGAATCTCCTGACGCATTTCATCTAACACTCTTCCCAGAAGCACCACGGCATTGCCCCGTTCTTTGTGAATTTCTCCGCCGGAATGGCCGCCCTGAAGCCCTGTCACCTTCACCTCATAGAGACGTCCCTCTTTTTGTTCTCTGGAAACCGGAAGTTTACAATCTGCCTGAAGTCCTCCAGCACAGCTTGTGAGAAAGATTCCCTCCTCGTCTGAGTCAATATTCAGAAGTTTCCTGCCTTTCAGCATGGAAAGCTCCATCTGCTCTGCTCCCAGCATTCCAATCTCTTCATCCACAGTAATAACCACTTCCAGCGGCGGGTGGGGCAGAGTGTCATCTTCCAAAATGGCGAAGGCATAGGCCAGCGCAATTCCATCGTCTCCGCCCAGAGTCGTTCCTCTTGCTCTCAGAAAATCTCCCTCCACATACAAATCCAGACCATCTTTCTCAAAATCAATCTCCACATTGTTTTCTTTCTCACACACCATATCCATGTGCCCCTGGATGATGATGGTCTCTGCATTTTCATATCCCTTGGAGCCATCCTTAAAAATAATTACATTATTGTATTCATCCTGAAGCCATTTCAACTGATGTTCCTTTGCAAATGATACACAGTAATCACTGATTTCTCTGGTATTTCCGGAACCATGAGGAATCCCGCAAATCTCTTCAAAATACGCAAATACTCTCCTGGGTTCTAATTGTTCACAAACTCTCATAGCAACCTCCTGCTTTGGTATATTTATTTTATTGATTCATAGAATAAACTATGAAAAAAATCATGTACATTATTATTTTAATTGGATTCTTATGTTACATTTTAATATTTCCAAGGGAAGCCGTGGACGCCGCCGCACTTGGGCTGAATCTCTGGTACGAAAAAATGCTGCCCACACTGCTTCCTTTCTCCATCCTCTCCTATATTCTGATTCAGTCTGGCATTTTGGATGGATTTGCAAGATTTCTGCACCGTTTTCTCAAACATATTTTTCCCGTAAGCAGCGCTGGTATTTATCCATTAATTGCCGGTCTGCTGTTTGGATTTCCCATGGGCAGCAAGATTACGGCTGAACTGGTGGCCGCTGGAAAAATGACGAAGGAGGAAGGCCAGCGCCTCTTCTGCGTCTGCAACAATATCAGTCCCATGTTCATCGGCAGCTTCATTTTAACGGACTGCCTGCAGCGTCCAGATTTGAGAATTCCCAGCTATCTGATTCTCTATGTGCCATCCCTTGTCCTCTATATGCTGCAAAACAGACGCCGCTCTTTCCCGGAACCGGAAAAAGCATATGACAAAACATTAAAAAAAGTTTCCCACAATATAAAAAAGAATGCGCTTTGCGCATTCACTGCGGACCGGCGGACGGTAACTTCTTCTCCGCACACTGCGCATCCTGCCCAAAAAATTTTTTCTTCTGCTGGAAATCCAAAGGAATTTTCCATGGAAGAAAAAAAAACGACATCCATGAGTTTTCAAATCATAGATGCCGGCATTATGAACGGATTCGAGACATTGGCAAAATTGGGCGGCTATATTATGATATTTGCCATTTTTGCAGAAATGACCATGCTGCTCCCAATTTCCCACCCCACACTGAAATGCCTTCTGGTGGGATTCACAGAAATCACCAATGGAATTGCCTACACTGCCGGACAGAACATGACTTTTCAGAAATCTTACCCTCTTCTGATGGCCTACACCGCCTTTGGGGGTCTCTCTGGTTTCGCGCAGACTGCCTCCATGATAAAAGAGACTGGATTTTCCATGAAGCCCTATTTTCTGACAAAGCTCTTCGGCACTGCGGCTGCTTTCCTCCTAGCTCTTTTGTTTGTACACTGAAGGCACATTTTAAAATTTCATAAAAGCATATTGTGCGTTAAAATTCTGTAATCTGAAGTTCCTTTTCCGGCTCTTTCTGTACTTTTTCCGGCTCCTGCGCTGCTTCTTCCGGAAACAGCTCCACCCGGTTGGCATTTACTACGTCATAGCACTCCTGCAGAGCATTCATCAGATTGTCATTTCTGGCCTTGGTAGTCTCCATGGCATGTCCGATGATGCTTTCCAGACTTTTCAAAATATCATCCGTATACTGAATGGCTCCCATTCGGATGCTGTTCGCATCGTTGGTGGCGCTGTCCAAAATCTCCTGTGCCTGATTGGTGGCAATCACCACCACCTCGTTGGCCTGAGCATAGGCTTGCTGCATAATCTGATGCTCGCTAATCAGCTCCGTGGTATGTACTTCCGCCTGAGCAATGATAGCGTCCGCCTTTGCCTGGGCATCCGCTAAGATAGCCTCCTTGTTGCTGATAATCTTCTGATAACGCTTAATCTCATCTGGGGTTCTACGCCGAAGCTCCGCCAGCAAATCTTCCAAATCATCTTTGTTTACCACAATTTTTGTATTGGAAAGCGGCTGATATTTACAGTTTTCAATAAAATCTTCTATTTCATCAATAATTTGCTCTATTCTACTGTTCATACTCAATGCTCCTTAAATTGGCCATATTTTGCATATATCCTGTCTACGAGCTGCTCCGGTACGAAGTGAGAAATGTCTCCCCCATAAGAAGCAACTTCCTTCACAATGGTAGAGCTTAAATAGGCGTATTCCAGGCTGGTGGTCAAAAACATCGTGTCTACCTGTGAATTGACAATCCTGTTTGTCTGGGCAATTTGAAGCTCATATTCAAAATCTGTGACAGCCCGAAGCCCGCGTATAATAATGGAGGCTTCTACTTTTCTGGCATAGTCAATCAGAAGTCCATCAAAAGACGTAATCCTGATATTCGGAATATACCCCGTTATCTCTTCTAACATACTAACACGTTCTTTTACAGAAAACAATGGATTTTTTGCACTATT
>JAAWLS010000132.1 GCA_022798035.1 Lachnospiraceae bacterium
GGATAGCCGCCGAAAATTTCATCCGCACACTCTCCTGTCAGTGTCACTTTATACTCTTTGCTCACCTGGGAACAAAAATACAGCATGGAAGAATCCACATCCGCCATGGCTGGTAAATCATGGGCCTTTACTGACTCGTATAACATTGCAATCTGATTCTGGTTGTCGCACTCCAAAAATGTGTGCTTCGAGCCAATGTGTTCCACCATCTTCTCCACATAAGGTCTGTCCTGGGAAGGCTGAAATGCATTCGCCTTAAAATTTTTCTGATTGTCCACAAAGTCAAAGGAAAATGTAGCCAGATTTCTGCCCTGTTTTTTCAGTTCCAAAGCACAGACTGCCGATACCAGACTGCTGTCCACACCTCCGGAAAGAAAGGTACAGATAGGTACATCTGACACCATCTGACGCTTGATGGAATCCTGCACAAGATAGGAGACCTTCTCCACCGTCTGCTCATAATTGTCACTGTGGGGATGGCTTTCCAGCTTCCAGTAAATCTCCTTTTGCAGAGGGCTGTTTTTACTGCAGCGCAAATACTCTCCAGGGCGGACTTCCTGAAATCCTTTCAGAACACCGCAGCCTGCGCTTCTGGCAGGGCCAATACCGAAAATTTCATTGAGACCGGTTCTGTCAATCTCCGCTTTTACCAAAGGATGGGCCAAGATTCCTTTCAATTCTGAAGCAAAAATAATTTCTCCCTCCTGCTCCTTATAAAACAGAGGCTTCACTCCCATGGCATCCCGAAACAGATACAAAGCTTCCTCTCTGGAATCAAACACTGCAAAAGCAAAAATGCCGTTCAGCTGTTTTACAAACTCCGGGCCAAATTCCATAAATCCCAACAAAATTATTTCTGTGTCACAAGTTGTGGAAAATGTCCATCCGCGGTTCTCTAATATTTTCCTCAATTCTTTTCCATTATAAAGTTCCCCGTTGTAGGCAATACTGCAGGTTTTCCCTCCTGCCGTGCGCGCCATAGGCTGATGGCCTCCGGAAATATCAATGATAGACAGACGGCTGTGGGCCAGCCCGCAATTGCTAGTCAAATAAATGCCAGCCTCATCCGGACCTCTGCGCCACAGCCTTTCATGCATCTTGGTAAGAATGGAACGATAATACCCTTCCTCCTCCTGATAATCTTTCTCTCTATGATAAAATCCTGCAATTCCGCACATAATACTGCTCCTGTTTTTCTCATTAGTGCATTATATCCTGGAATTGTCAGGATTATGTCATTCCTTACAATTTAATCTGGTTCTTATTTCCGTGGAGAATCAAGTCTTTGTCAGAACTGTTAAGCCCCACCAGGCTCCCTCTCTTGTCATACTGGGTCAGCAAATCCGTGTTTCTGGCCAGCTGCTTTTCTCCGTGGTTTGAGAGAAAATCTTCAATCTCTTTCTGATTGCCCCTGCGGAACAGTTGACGGATTTCTTCCTGAGTGTAGATAGATTCTGCAATCTGATTGGACAATTTTCTGTGATAGAGCTCCTCCGTTCTCCCGGTTCCTTCCTGTTCTGAGATTATCTCCCGATTCCCGGCCTCTCCTGGGAAAGCATCGTTCTCTCCATACAAAATCAGTCCCGTCTCCTCCGTTATCCCCTCCTGCTCTGCAAGCTGCTCCTCCAAAATCTCCGGAAATTCTGTCTCCTTTGGTTTGTCATTCCAGACTTTATCCCAGACAGATTTCAGGAAATTCACTGCTGTCTCTGCAAATTTGCGCACTTCCTCTATCAGGGAACTCTTCTGTCTTTCCCTGGCAGACTTTTCATATCCTCTATTGGAAATTTCCAGCTTCACTCCTCCCCGCTGGCTGGAGGCGCCTGATTCCTGTTCTTCTGCATTTATGGCGGCTTCCTGGGATTTCTCAGGCTTTTTCTGGCTTTTCTCGTAAATCACCCCTTCTTTCCCCAGATTCATGTGAAATTCTGCGGATTCTGTGGTTTCTCGTTTCTGCTGATTGACTTTCGAATAATTGTAATATTTCTGATTATTTACTTTATCTATCATACAAACCTCACTTCTGTTTCCGGAAAATATAATTGATATATTCTATCACATTTCTTTTCTCTTGGCAATTCAGCGTACACGGTAATCCATCCACTCTGCTTTCCTGTTTATTTTTTACTTTTTCCTCTGATGGCATTTTCAACGGCTTTCATTATTTTCTAACATATACATCTTCCTTTCCACGCAAAAAAGGCACATGGTTCGCAATTTTGCTATTCCATACGCCTTTACGCTGTTACTTATATTTGATTTTGATTGATATGATTGATTATACCAACTGCATTGTCTGACTTTCTAATTCCTTTACTGTATCAAGGGATAATTCTGTATAATCAGCTATATCTTGCAAAGACATTTTACCTGCTTTAATCATACGGATTGCTATTTCTTTTGCATTTCTTAATGCAGTTTCATTTCTCATATCTTCCATAATTTTACACATGGCAGCCACTCCTTCCTTGTCCTGTTTAAAATATCTTGCTTTTTTAGCAAGTGCTTCATAATTCATATCATCGGGATTAGTGCATGAATAATCGTGCATTAGCTTGCCAATTTCATCATTGCCCCTATATTTGCCATTCACATATAGGATATGCGAACCGTCCCCAAACAATACTTTATTTTCCCCAATAGTAACATATCTCTCTACTGGATATATCGGCTGATTTCCTTTCATTACATCATTTTCTGTTATGAAAATAACATAGCTGTCGGGAATATCCTCTGTATCATCACCTGACTTTAATATATGTGCATCCAGCAGACTGCTGTTATGCCTTGCCCTTTTTGCGCCTGCTCCTGCGTCTTTCCTCTGAATTTCTACATCAAATTCCTTATTGGTACTGTCAACCGCATGAACATCTAAAACAGCGGAACGCCCCTGCAAATTCTTCATCGGTTCCTGTGTCCTGACCGATTTAATTTTTATATCCTCTCGCTCTAAAACAATCCGAAGTATCAATTCCACTCCTTCAAAATTATCTGCAAGGCAGACAGTCATAAAATCATCGTCCATATATCGGAGTGATTTCAAACGCTCTAAATCCTCTTGATGCATCTGATCCGTTGTATTCAAAAATATCACCTTCTTTCGCCACTTTTATTATACATCGGACAATGCCTTTTGAAAACTGAATTTTTCGTGAACTTTTTACCTCAATTCTTCCGCTCTCCCTTTAGTTCTGCTCTGTTGCCTGTTATGCTGTCTGCTTTCGTTCTGAAGCTCCCTATCAAGGTTCTTCCTGTTGTAGCTGATTACGATTACTTCGGCATAAGCTAATTCTGTGGCGGTCTTTGACTTCTCTCTGCTGATACTATCATACTCGGTTTGTAATGATTGTATTTCCGCTTTCCACTGTTTCGGCGTTATCTTCTCGCCCTGCTCCAAAAAGTTCTGCAAACGCTCACGCATTTCGGGATTTTTGGCAAGGCTCTCAAAACTGTCTATCTTCCTTGTGGTGATAAACTTCTCTGCATTGTCGGCTGACTGCAAGGCGGTTCTTTCGGATATTTTTCTTAGGTGCTTTCCGCTGACAATCGGCAGGTCAAGCCTGCCTTTGCGTTCCCTCACTTTCGCAATCATTTCAAGGACTTCATTCTTTACGCTGACTGCCGCATTTCTAATCTTAGCATACTGTATGCTTTGTACTTCCTGCTTGGCAAGTTCAAGCATTGCCTTTGCCTGTTCCAACATCATGTTGTGCCTGATGATTTCCCGATTGATGTTTCCCCTCTCGGTCTGTATACCCTTGCGCTCTAAAGCGTTGGCAACTGCCCCGATATGGATTGTCGGTTCTTTATCTATCCCTTGTTCCTTAAAGGAACGGTGTTCCCAATGAACATCAATCCCCAACTGCTCATTGGTGGCATTGATGGTGTCAGTTAAATCTTTTCGCCACATCTTGGCGTTCTCTTGGCTGATCCAGTTGGTGCTTTCTACGGTCTGACACTTCCACTGTTTACGATTTCGGTTATCCACTTTCTGCTGACCTGTCTTTTTATCAATCAAGGGAACACGCTCACCATTTTCATCAAGAATATAGACCTTTTTTGTTTTCGCTCCCCACTCCCCGTTTTCAGTGATAGGGCGCATGGTAAGCAAAACATGGATATGGAGATTGCGCTGTCCTTTGTCGTTCTCGCTGTCATGGATCGCCCAATCCACACACATTCCCTTGTCAACAAAATTCCTCTGAACGTAACCCCTCACGACTTCCTCCGCAAGTTCATAACTCCAATCGTTGGGGAGTGACGCTTTCAACATTCTTGCAAGCTGTGATTTCTGCCCTTTCTCTGACAGTTCAACAGCGTTCCATAAGGCGGCTCGGTCTGCATATTCTTTGGGTGCGTTAGGTGGTAGGGAGATTTCACTGTGAACTAAATCTTCATGGTATTTGGGGCGATAGGTCTGCCCGTCATATTCGCTCACAAGAATGCTCCTGCTGATGTATGATGCTTTCTCAACCGCTGACTGCCCCTTGCTCCGCTTGACTATGGAAAAACGTGTGCTTGCTTGTTTCGTGACATTACCCATACAAAGCACCTACATTCTGCCAATAGGGTAGTGGGGTGCACTCATAAACTTTGTGGGCAGATAAAAGCCGCACTTTGGCTTTTGTCTGAACGCAAAGTTTATTAAAGGGTAGCAAGCTCCGCTTGCGAAGGGGAATTGTCGTTTCCCCTTTTGGCTGTCGTAAGACAGACAACGCCCTCTGCAAGAGTCCATACAAGTGAAACTTGCCTCTCGGAGAGCGCACATACCACCTCTGGTGGTATATCTGTGCGCACCCCGTAACGGGGTGAATACGTTACTTCGGCTTTTCAGTTTCCTCGCTCTAGTCATTCTGCATTGCCCCCGCCTTCATTTTCGGCATTGGAGAGAGTGGATTGTGGTGGAGCGATTTCTCGGCTTTCCGACTTAATTTTAGAGATAACCTGCTGACACTCCTTTGTCTGTAATGCAACCGACAAGATACGGTTTAACTTGCAATGTTAACAACCTAAGCAGATCAGCTACAATATATTGTGGTCTATTTTAGTAAACATATATTGCCTTTGATATTGGCACATGGAAGCCCTGTGCCTTATTTGTTTTCTACGAGCAAAAAAGTGCACAAAAAACAATGGTAAATACTGTCGTTTTTACTATTGACAAAACAGCTAAAATGTGCAGCGCAGCCCCTTGATTGTACTATATTTATATGGAGGTTGCGCTATATGAAATTAATCCAAATCTTAACAGACATTGTCTGCAGTACGCTGCTTGACCCGGATGCACTTGACAGGGCACGCAGGCGCAGGGGCGCCTTCACCCGCAACTGCGGGAAGCTCCCTTACTGGACAGTAATGAAGCTTCTGCTGAAAAACTCCAAAAGGACTGTATCCGCCTGCCTTGACGAGTTCTTCCGGGAACGCGGGCCGGGGTGCGGAACCCCTGCCGGCTGTTCACAGCAGGCTTTCCGCAAAGCCCGTTCAGGGATCAGCCATTCCATTTTCAGGGAATGTTTTGAGCGCATGCTGGATTTCCTTTACAGCGCGGATTCCCTCAGCTTCCATGCCCGGTTTATGGGCTTATGGGGGCTGCAGGTTATTGCCATTGACGGGTCAAAGATCCCGCTCCCAAACAGGAGGGCCCTTCTTGAAACATTTGGCGGTTTTGGGAAAGGTGCCAGCTCCCCCACCGCCAGTGCCAGCGTTGCTTTTGATGTGCTGAATGAGCGCGTCATTGACGCACAGCCTGGACCGATAAGCGATGGCGAACACACGCTCGCCATCCGGCACATGGAAAATATAAAAAGCAAAGCGCGGACAGATCTATTATATACCATTTTTGTCTTCGACAGAGGGTATGCTTCAAGAAAAATGATCTCTTATATGGAAGACACCATGCACGCAAGGTACCTTTTCCGGCTCAGGTCTAAATTTAACAGTGACATTGATGCCGCCGGGCTTGTGGGATGCCCTCACAATCTGCCGCCTGCCGTACCTGATAGGAATACACTGTATTCCGTGCGCCTTTGCCAGTAAATAGCTTGTGTAACCGTCTATCAGGTTTCCCCGGCTGTCAAGGATAATCTGCGACTGTAAAGCCCCGGTTTCCTCGAGATACTGTTCTTTCTGCTGCATCTTCTCCGGCTTCGGCTCATGCGCTGCAAAGCACGGATAAATTTACCGCTTCCATTATGCGGCTGTGCAATTCTATTCTCCGCATAAAGCATCCTCCCATTTCAGTTCTCCACTCCCCAACAGATAACCCATAAAGTAGATATATGCCTGATCTGTACTCCATTCCTTAAACTTGTAATGTCCTTTATCTGCCAAATGTGACATAGCTTTCAGCAGTTCATCACAATAGGGGATTGACGGCTTATTCATGGTTTTTTCGATAATCGGGAAATACTCCTGCGCTATCCGTTCAGCGACTTTCTCACGTCCTTTTTTCAAGTATGCGTCATGCGCTTCATGGATTTCATAGTAAACCGCAAAGCCGTACTTGTTATAAATGCTGTCCATAGTCCTGTTATTGATGAATTTCTTTTCACTTTCAATTAACGATATGAACCGTTCAACCTCTTTTTCCGGTAGATTGTTATAATAAAGCGTATCTTTGTTGCTCCATATTGCAAGCCGGTACTCTGCTACTGTAATCTTTTCACAATACAGAACGTGCATCTGCATAGCGTCCGGCAGTTCGTCAAACGTGCATTTTATTAAATCCATTTTCTTTCAAATCCTCTCTTTACTTTCCGGGGCAGCAGGTTTATAATACCTGTCTTTGGGAGTTGATATGTAAAATATGGTGCTAAGCCATAGGTTAGAACCTATAGCTTAGCATATTTTTTAGTTGTGAATCTGTTAGA
>JAAWLS010000133.1 GCA_022798035.1 Lachnospiraceae bacterium
GGCCTGCTGGAAACCAATGCATAGGAGGGTGGATATGTCAATTGAATATTTAGGATTAAGTGAAATCAATGGCCCCCTGATTGCGTTGGAGGGGGTGAAAAATGCATTTTTTGAGGAAATGGTAGAGTTTGTGGTGGAAGGCGGTAAGCGCAAAAAGGGAAAGATTGTGGCACTGGATGAGGATAAGGCGGTTATTCAGGTTTTTGACACCACCGATGAAATGTCTCTGAAAAATACCCACACCAGATTAAGCGGCCATCCCATGGAAATCGGTCTGTCTTTGGAAATTTTGGGAAGAACATTTAATGGACTAGGAGAGCCCATTGACGGCCTTGGCAAAATCAATCCGGAAGTGGTTCTGGATGTAAACGGACTGCCGCTGAATCCCTGTACCAGAGAATATCCGAGAAACTATATTCAGACAGGTGTCTCCGCCATCGACTGTCTGACCACTCTGATTCGCGGGCAGAAACTGCCGATTTTTTCCGGCAACGGACTGCCTCATGACCAGCTTGCAGCCCAGATTGTGGAGCAGGCTTCTCTGGGAGACGGTTCTGATGAAGAATTTGGAATCGTATTTGCGGCTATGGGCGTCAAGTATGATGTGGCAGAATTTTTCCGGAAGAGATTTGAGGAGAGCGGTGTAAGTTCTCACGTAACCATGTTTCTGAATCTGTCTAACGACCCGGTGGCGGAGCGTTTGATTACGCCGAAAGTGGCTCTGACAGCGGCAGAATATCTGGCTTTTGAAAAGGGCATGCACATTCTGGTTATATTGACAGATATGACGTCATATGCCGAGGCGATGCGTGAGGTGTCAGCCTCAAAAGGAGAGATTCCAAGTAGAAAAGGATATCCGGGCTATCTCTACAGCGAGCTGGCTACTCTGTATGAGCGTGCAGGAATTGTGCAGGGAAGAAATGGAAGCGTAACGCAGATTCCAATTCTCACCATGCCAAACGATGACATCACCCACCCAATCCCGGATTTGACCGGATATATCACAGAGGGGCAGATTGTGCTGGAGCGTTCTCTGCACCAGAAAAATATTTATCCGCCTATCAATGTACTGCCCTCCCTGTCACGTCTGATGAAAGACGGAATCGGAGAAGAGTACACCAGAGAGGACCATCAGGATGTGGCAAACCAGCTCTTCTCTTCTTATGCCCGTGTGGGAGAGGCCAGAGATTTGGCAAGCGTAATCGGAGAGGATGAGCTTTCCGATACCGATAAGAAATATCTTCAGTTTGGCGTGAGATTTGAACAAGAATTTGTAGCGCAGGGAGCCACGGAGAACCGGACTATTGAACAGACTCTGGATATCGGGTGGGAACTGCTGCATGTTCTGCCAAAAGAAGAATTGGACAGAATCGACACCAAAATCTTGGAGAAATATTATGAGCGATAAGCGGTCATAAGCGGAGGTGATTACATGGACCCGAATACATTTCCCACCAAAGGCAATCTGATATTGGCGAAAAATTCTCTTGCGCTGTCAAGACAAGGCTATGAGCTGATGGACAAAAAGCGCAATATTCTGATTCGTGAACTGATGGAGTTAATTGAACAGGCAACGGACATTCAGCGTGAAATTGACGTAACGTTTACCAGTGCATATCAGGCTCTGCAGAAAGCGAATATTCAGATGGGAATTCATGAAGTGGAAACTTTGAGTCTGGGAGTCCCTGTGGAAAATTCTATTGTCATCAAGCGGCGGAGTGTTATGGGAACAGAGATTCCAAAAGTGGAATATGAGAGGCAGGAATTAAAGCCGGCTTATCCCTTTTACGGGACAAAAATGTCTCTGGATGAGGCCTGCGAAAAATTTCAGAAAGTGAAAGAACTGACCATACGTCTGGCTCAGATTGAAACCTCTGCTTACCGCCTTGCTCATAACATCAAAAAAACACAGAAAAGAGCCAATGCGCTGCAGAACATCACCATACCGAAATATGAGTCTCTCACAAAGAGCATTCAGAGTGCGTTGGAGGAAAAAGAGCGGGAAGAATTTACCAGATTAAAAGTAATCAAACGCATGAAAAACCGCGGATGAGACAGGATAAGACAGGCAAAGATAGATATTGAGCAAGAAAAAAGCGGCGGCCGCCTGTCTTTCTCTGCCACGCAGATGTAAGTGTTTTTTAGATTTTACATAAGGCAGAGAAAACAAAATGTGCAGCTTGAGGAGCGGCGAATCCTGCGTGGCAGGATTCTTTTTCTGTATAATGAGAAGTCTATGGCTTTTGATAAGGAGGTCTTTCTTGAACAGAGACAGTCATTCACTGGGACAAAAAGTTTTTCAGACAATCCGGAAAGATATTTTGTCTGGAACATATAAAAAAGGAGAAGAGCTGAAAGAAAAGGCCATAGGGGAAAGTATGGGTGTAAGCCGGACGCCTGTGAGGGAAGCGCTGCGTCAGCTGGAATTGGAAGGACTGGTTGATATGATTCCCAACAAAGGAGCTTATGTGATAGGATTTTCCGGGCAGGATATGCAGGACATTTATGAAATCCGTTCCGCGCTGGAAGGGTTGTGCGTCAGAAAAGCAGCGCTGGAGGCCACCGGAGGACAGATAGAAATGATGGAGGAGATTCTCTGCCTGACAGAATTTCATATGAATAAAGGCCACATGGAATATATGGTGGAGCTGGACAGCAGATTTCATGAGGTTTTGTACGAGGCAGGAGGAAGCAGGGTGCTGGAACATGCCCTGAAAGATTACCACTATTATCTGGAACAGGCCCGCAGAGCGAGTTTCAGCTGTTTTGGACGGGCGGTCCAGGCAAATCAGGAGCACCGGAATATTCTGGAGGCCATGAAAGAACAGAATGCAGAAAAAGCAGAGAGAGCTGCAAATCTGCATGTGAGCAATACAATCAAAAATATAACATCTTATGGATGGAACAACATAGAAACAGGAGGATATGAAAATGGAAAAAATTAAAATGACAACGCCCTTGGTAGAGATGGATGGGGATGAAATGACCCGTATTCTCTGGAAAATGATTAAGGATGAACTGCTTTGTCCCTTTGTGGATTTGAAAACAGAGTATTATGATTTGGGACTGGAGTGCCGAAATGAGACGGACGACCAGGTAACATTTGATTCAGCCAACGCCACAAAGAAATACGGGGTGGCGGTAAAATGCGCTACCATTACGCCAAACGCGGCCAGAATGACAGAGTATGAGTTGAAGCAGATGTGGAAAAGCCCCAACGGAACCATCCGTGCAATGTTAGACGGCACCGTATTCCGCACGCCGATTACGGTGAAAGGGATTGAACCATGTGTAAAAAGTTGGAAAAAACCTATCACAATTGCCCGTCACGCTTATGGAGACGTATACAAAGCAAGTGAGATGAAAATTCCAGGCGCAGGAAAGTGCGAGCTGGTTTACACTGCAGAGGACGGTACAGAGACAAGAGAGTTGATTCACGAATTTACAGGAGAAGGCATTGTCCAGGGACAGCACAATCTGAACGGCTCTATTGAAAGTTTTGCAAGAAGCTGTTTCAATTATGCACTGGACACGAAACAGGACCTTTGGTTTGCAACGAAAGATACTATTTCCAAGAAATATGACCATACATTCAAAGATATTTTCCAGGATATCTATGATAAAGAGTACGATGACAAGTTTAAAGCTGCTGGAATCGAGTATTTTTATACTTTGATTGATGATGCAGTTGCCCGCATCATGAAGGCAGAAGGAGGATTTATCTGGGCCTGCAAGAATTATGATGGAGATGTGATGAGCGACATGGTGAGCTCAGCTTTTGGCTCTCTTGCCATGATGACATCTGTTCTAGTATCACCGGAAGGATATTATGAGTATGAGGCGGCTCACGGAACCGTGCAGCGTCACTATTACAAACACTTGAAGGGAGAAGAGACTTCCACTAACTCTGTGGCCACTATTTTTGCATGGACAGGGGCATTGCGCAAGAGGGGAGAACTGGACAACCTGCCAGAATTGAGCAGTTTTGCAGACAAATTAGAGCAGGCGTGTCTGTCTACCATTGAATCTGGAAAAATGACAAAAGACCTTGCGCTGATTACTACATTGGAACATCCGATTGTTTTAAACAGCGAAGAGTTTATCAAAGTAATCCGGGAAAACCTGGAACGCGTACTATAAGGAGAGAGTGACATGATTTTGGCCTGCCAGAATATCAGTAAAGCTTTTGGCACTGATGAAATCATACGGGACGCATCATTTCATATAGAAGAAAATGAAAAAGCGGCGATTGTAGGAATTAACGGAGCAGGAAAAACAACGCTGCTGCGGATTATTATGGGAGAACTGGAGGCAGATTCCGGAGAGGTGGTTCTTGCCAAAAATACAGCCATTGGATATCTGCCTCAGAATCCGGATATGCCAGGCAACCGGACGATTTACGAAGAAGTTCTTACAGCCAGAGAAGAGCTTATATCCATGCAGGAAACGTTGATTGACATGGAACAGAAAATGAGCAGTCTGACGGGAGCGGAATTGGAGGAACTGATAGAGAGGCATGACCGCCTGAATCTGGAATTTGAGCAGAAGGGAGGTTCTTCTTACCGAAGCGAAGTGTCCGGAGTGCTGAAAGGTCTTGGATTTACAGAGGAAGAATTTACGAAACGTATGCAGGAGCTGTCAGGGGGACAGCGGACAAGAGTCTGCCTCGGCAAACTTCTGGTGACGAAGCCGGATGTTATTCTTCTGGACGAGCCTACGAATCATCTGGATATCGGTTCTATTACCTGGCTGGAGACTTATCTGCTGAACTACAAAGGGGCTGTTGTGATTGTCAGCCACGACCGTTATTTTCTGGACAGAATCGTTCACAAAGTGGTGGAATTGGACCGGTGCAAAGTGTCTGTATTTTCCGGTAATTACAGCAGCTATGCCGTGAAGCGGGCACAGGTCAGGGAGGCTATGCTGAAACAGTATTACAATCAGCAGCGTGAAATTAAACATCAGGAAGAAGTGATTGCCAAACTAAAATCCTTTAACCGGGAAAAATCCATCAGACGGGCAGAGAGCCGGGAAAAAATGCTGGACAAAATAGAACGTCTGGAGAAACCTACGGAGGAGAACACTGACATTCATCTGCACTTAAAACCGCGGATTACCAGCGGAAATGATGTACTGGCAGTGGAACATCTGGCGAAATCTTATCCAGGCCAGGTGCTGTTTACAGATTTATCCTTTTCCATCCGAAGAGGAGAACGGGTGGCTCTGATTGGGGATAATGGAACTGGAAAGACGACGATTTTAAAAATTATCAATGATATGGTGGAAGCGGAGGCTGGAACTGTTAAACTGGGTACAAATGTACACATCGGCTATTACGACCAGGAACATCAGGTGCTCCATATGGATAAGACTTTGGTGGAGGAGATATCAGATGCCTATCCTCAGATGAGCAGCACGGAAATCAGAAATGTATTGGCATCTTTTCTGTTTACCGGAGACGAGGTGTTTAAACGGATTGGAGAATTGAGCGGCGGAGAGCGGGGACGTGTGTCTTTGGCGAAATTGATGCTCTCAGAAGCAAATTTTTTGATTCTGGACGAGCCTACGAATCATCTGGATATCACCTCAAAAGAAATTCTGGAACATGCTCTAAATTATTATGAAGGAACTGTACTTTTTGTGTCCCATGACCGATACTTTATTAATAAGACGGCAACAAGGATTTTAGATTTGACAGGGGAGACCCTGGTAAACTATATTGGAAATTACGATTACTATCTGGAAAAATGCAGAGAGCTGACAGAAATCTATGCGCCTGGCAAAGAGACTTCTCAGACAACGGCGTCTGCAGGCGGCAATAAGGCAGACTGGAAGCAGCAGAAAGAGGAGCAGGCCAGACAGAGGAAGCTGGAAAACGATAGAAAACGGACAGAAGAGGAGATTGAAGACACAGAACAGAGAATCCAGGAACTGGAGGAAGCCTTTCTGGACAGTGAAACTGCCACGAATCCAGCCAAACTTCAGGAGCTGCATCAGGAATATGAGGAAAGTAAGAAAATATTAGAGGCTTTATATGAAAAATGGGAGGCTTTATTTTAAGAAAGCGGCGATTTTATCAGCGAGTCCTTAGGGCCTTTGGCGGCTGCACGGAATTTTCCGGAAAAAATGCCGCTTGGCAGCGCAAATCCCATGAAAGAAACGTTTGAATCAGCGTTCCTTCATACCGGCTGGACTGTGTTAAAATTTTCACACATTGACATCTATTATCAGATTTATTATAATAAATTGAAATATATGGCAGGAAAGGATGCGTGTGAAACAGGAGGAAGGACAATGGAAAAAGAGATATCGCAGGCAGTCGTTCGGAGAATGCCAAGATATTACAGATATCTTGGAGAACTTCTGGATGATGGGGTGGAACGAATTTCATCCAATGAGCTCAGCACAAGAATGCGTGTGACCGCATCCCAGATACGTCAGGATTTGAATAATTTTGGTGGTTTTGGACAGCAGGGTTATGGCTATAACGTGAAATATCTTTACGATGAAATCGGCAAAATTTTGGGTATCAATCATCAGCATAACATTATTGTGGTGGGAGCGGGTAATTTAGGGCAGGCTCTGGCAAATTATATAAAATTTGAAAAAAGAGGATTCGTGATTATCGGGCTGTTTGACGTAAATCCGGCGCTCCGGGGGATTGCTGTGAGAGGAATCAAAATCCGCACCATGGACGAATTGAAAGATTTCCTTGCAGAAAACCAGGTGGATATTGCGGCTCTCACGCTGCCCAAGGAGAAAGCGGACGAAGTGGCTAATATGCTGGTGAATCTCGGCATTAACGCTATCTGGAATTTTGCCCACCT
>JAAWLS010000134.1 GCA_022798035.1 Lachnospiraceae bacterium
TTTTCATCACTTTTTATCAGGCATATTGTGTTCTATGTGAATCAGCAATGACAGTCAAAGCTTGCGCACTCTGTCTCTCCGCAGCTGCAGGCATTGCTTCCTGCAATTCCAATCTCATCTGCGCTGCATTTGCAGTTCTCATTGTAACCGCAGTTTGTGGCCTGGCATCTGACGCTGATTTCCTTGCTTGCATGACCAACTCCGTTCATCATGCTCTCGGTCCTCTCCCGAAAGCTCTCACAGCAAGTTTCATTTGGCTTGGAGGCATCTTGTCCGCCAATCGTAATGTCCCCTTTCGAGCAGAGACGGTCGTCATTGTACATACAGTTTTTTACAGAACATCTTAACTGAGTCATGTTAAATCTCCTTTCCTATAAACTCTTCATCATACAACGAAATATGATTCGCCATTTATAGTATTGGAATATTTCACATGATTTATACTATTTTTTCTGTTCTTCTGTAATCTCTTCCCTGCGTATTTCCTTTGTCCGTATTTCTTTGGAAATCTGACTGATAAATTCTTCCAAAGGTTTCACGCCTTCGTCTCCTGCAAATCGGCTCCGCACGGATACCGTCTTATCTGCCTCTTCCTGCTGTCCTACCACCAGCATATAGGGAACTTTTTCAAGCCTGCTCTCGCGAATCTTATAGCCGATTTTTTCTGAGCGGTTGTCCGTCGTACAGAGAATCCCGTTCTTCTTCAGCTCTTTCTCCACTTCTGCGGCATATCCCTCATACTTGTCAGAGATAGGAAGCACTCTAACCTGCTCCGGACACAGCCAGGTGGGGAATTTACCGGCATATTTTTCTATCAGCCAGGCAAGAGTTCTCTCATAACATCCCATGGAAGTCCTGTGAATAATATAAGGACGCACTTTATCACCGTTCTGGTCGATATAGTACATGTCAAACTGCTCAGCCAGCAATGCATCCCACTGAATGGTAATCATGGTATCTTCCTTGCCGTAGACATTTTTGGCATTAATATCAATTTTGGGCCCGTAAAAAGCAGCTTCTCCTACATCCTCCGTATATGGAATCTCCAGCTCATCCATAATTTCACGCATGTGCTGCTGGGTTTCCTCCCACACCTGGGGCTCTCCGATATACTTTTCTTTGTTTTCAGGGTCCCATTTGGAGAGATGATAGGTGACATCCTCCTCCACTCCCAAGGTAGACAGACAGTATTTTGCTAATGCCAGGCATTTTTTGAACTCTTCCACCATCTGGTCCGGACGCACAATCAAGTGTCCCTCTGAGATGGTAAACTGACGTACTCTGGTCAATCCGTGCATTTCCCCTGATTCCTCATTGCGGAATAAAGTGGAAGTCTCACCGTAACGCAGAGGCAAATCACGATAGGAGTGCTGCTCTGCCTTGTATACGTAATACTGGAAAGGACAGGTCATGGGACGCAGCGCCAGCACTTCCTTATCTCTCTCCTCGTCTCCCAGCACAAACATGCCGTCAGTATAGTGGTCCCAGTGGCCTGATATTTTGTACAAGTCGGACTTCGCCATCAGCGGCGTCTTGGTACGGATATAACCCCACTCATTGTCCTCCAAGTCTTCAATCCACCGCTGCATGGTCTGCACCATCTTGGCTCCCTTGGGCATCAAAAGGGGCAGTCCCTGTCCAATCACATCCACAGTGGTAAAGAGTTTCATTTCCCGTCCCAGCTTGTTGTGGTCTCGTTTTTTGATATCTTCCAAATGCTCCAGATAGGCATTCAGTTCATCTTTCGCGGCAAAAGCCGTTCCGTAAATTCTCTGGAGCTGTGATTTGCTGGAATCTCCTCTCCAGTATGCCATGGAGGAAGAAATTAGTTTAAAAGCCTTGATAGGCTTTGTGCTCATCAAATGGGGGCCTGCGCACAAATCTGTAAAAGCTTCTCCCTGTCTGTAAAATGAAATTTCTGCACCTTCTGGCAAATCCTCAATCAATTCCACTTTGTAGGGCTCCTGGCGTTCTCTCATAAACTGGATGGCCTCTTCCCTTGGAAGGGTGAATTTTTCCAGCCTGTTTCCCTCTTTTATGATTTTCTTCATTTCTTTTTCCAGATTGTCCAAATCTTCTCTGGAAAATGGCTCTGCTTCAAAATCATAGTAAAATCCTTCTTCTATGGAAGGTCCGATTGCCAGTTTCGCGTTGGGAAAAAGTCTTTTTACCGCCTCCGCAAGTACATGAGAACAGGTATGGCGGACGGTACGGATTCCCTCTGCATCCTTCTGGGTTAAAATATTCAGCTCACTGTCACAGTCAACCATCGTCCGCAAATCCACGACAGCGCCATTGACTTCTCCGGCACATGCCGCTCTCGCCAATCCTTCGCTGATGTCGAGCGCAATATCATATACGCTTTTTGCCTCATTATATTCTTTCACGGAACCGTCTTTCAATGTAATTTTCATGCTTCCATCTCCTCTTCTACTTCTTCCTGCCATGCATTCTCATTACCGTTATTTTGATTTTCACTGCCGTTATGGGAACCGATGGTGGTGTATTTGATACGCCGGGGCGCAAATACAAATCCAATCACAATTCCTCCAAACAAGCTGGCCGCAATAGTCAGCAGATATTCTTTTTTCGTCATCTCAACTACATTTGTCCATGTCTTTGTCCATTCTTTCATTTTAAACATATGATTATTCTCCTCTCTAATCAAAACGGTACAATATACCATCAAATGGGCCTGGGCGCCGCTTTAGCGGCTTACTTCCTCTGCCCTGGCCTGCGCATAAAAAAGAGTCCCGCACAATGCCAAAAGCACTGCACGGGACGTAAAATACGCGGTTCCACCCTTGCTTGTCCTGTCTCTTCTTACAACAGAACCCCTCATTTGATGATAACGGAATCACCGGGCTTACAGCCAGCTCCAAGGTGGTCTTCGGCTCTTTCCTGCCAAACCGCTTCCAGCACCCAAACAGCCCGCGCTGTTCTTCGACGGTTCTCTCTGCCTGTTTTCCATGCAAAGTATGAAAAACACAACATTCCAGAGCTTACTCTTCTTGTCATCGCTTTGTCCTATGCTATATAATATAATCCCTTTTTTTCATTCTGTAAAGGATTATTTATTTCTGCCGCAGCATTTTTTATATTTCTTTCCGCTGCCGCATGGACAGGGGTCATTCGGATATATCTTGTCCTCTTTGACAATTGTACCGGACTTTTTCTGTTCTATATACAGTCTGTGCCTAGTTTCTTCGTCAAAAATATTCTCCCACTGAGGCAGCTCATAAAGCCAGTCAGCCTTGGCGTCCACCATATTTTTGTAGAGACGTTCTTTGTCAAATGCAAGACTGACTCTGGTATCTTCTTCCATCTCTTCAATTGGGTTCTCTGTAATCAGACTCTCGTTAATTCCATCCAGAAATCCTGTCATCTCCATAACAGACAACTCAAAACGCTCTGCCAGCTCTTTCACAGTGCCTTCCACTGCTTCCTCCGGATGCTCCAGCAGCTTCTCATAAACTCCTTTTTCCAGAAGAAAATAATTCTGCCAAAATCTCTGAAGCTCCCCTTTATTGGTCTCCTGATTGTATGCAATATTTCTCCATTGTTCTAATAATGCCATGTTAAATCCCATCCTTTGTCACTGTAATCAAACGCATCTTTGACATGCTTTACATAGTATAACTCATTTCCTATGGTTTTTCAAAGGATTTTTGAAATATATCGTAAAAATCCCCTGCGTGAATTTCTTCAAACAGGGGATTTTAAAAAGGGGAGGATAAGTATTTAACCTTATCTTTGGTTCAAAGCATTCTGCTTTTACCGAGCCGGACAAGTGGGGGCTTTGTCCTTTTCGGATGTTAGTAGTATGAACCATTTTTCTGCTTTTATACAATATTTTTTAAAAATTTTACTATTTTTTTATTTCTGTGGTAGAATATGAAATAAGTCTCATTCCGCTCGGGATTCGGTGACAAAAGTCCGGCGCGCACGCTCTGTAACATTCAGGTGCTTTCGGCATCTGAATCATTACAAATAACAGCAAAGGTGGTACTAATATATGGAAAGAACTATTTTAAACAACAAATATTTTTTGTACATCACAGAATTTTTTTCCGGTATGTCCGTGATGGCAGTGGAGCTTGGAGCAAGCCGTCTGATGGCGCCTTATTTCAGTTCTTCTCAAATTGTCTGGACTGTGATTATCGGCGTTATTATGGTAGCTATGGCCCTTGGAAATGTGTGGGGCGGACGAATTGCCGACAAATCTCCCTCTCCAGACAAACTGTACGGAAGGCTCCTTCTGGCCTCTGTCTGGATTGCACTGATTCCCTTTGCAGGCCGGTATCTGATTGGAGGAATTTCTCTGCTTCTGGCTGCCTTTGTCACAAAAAATTTTCTGGTCTGGGCAGCGCTCTTTTCCTGCCTGGCTGTGTTCGCTTTTCCCTGTGTGCTGCTTGGAACCGTGACACCCTCCCTGGTAAAATACGCTGTCAGCAGCCTTGACAGCAATGGAAAAACAGTAGGCGAATTGGGCGCTTTAAACACCATCGGCAGCATCATCGGCACTTTTCTGCCCACTTTCATCACTATCCCCTCCGTTGGGACAGCCGTTACTTTCTTGATTTTTTCCGGCGTACTGGCATTAATCAGCATCGTCTATTTTCTCTCCATGCGCAGACATATGGTGCGGTGTGCTTTAACGGTTCTCTTAATCTTTGTCCTGGGATGTACCTCTTCCACTTACAGTTTTGCTTTCTGGGAACAGGACATCACGCTGGAGGACGAGTCGATTTACAATTATCTGCAGGTCAAAGAATCTGAATCCTCTGTGATTCTCTCCACAAACGTACTGTTTGGCGTACAGTCCATTCTACGAAAAGACGCAAAACTCACTGGCATGTACTACGACTATGCCCTGGCCGCCCCGTTGATGGCCGGAATTACCAGAGATAATCCAGGAAATATTCTGATTCTTGGTCTCGGCACCGGAACTTTTGCCAAGTACTGCGAAGAATACTTTCCAGGATGCCAAACGGAAGGCGTGGAGATTGATGAAAAAATTGCCCGGCTGGCGACTGAATACTTTGAACTGCCGGACTCTGTACAAGTATCGGTCTACGATGGCCGGGCCTATCTTGCCTCATCTGAGAAAAAATACGATGTAATTATGGTAGACGCTTACCAGGATATCACCATTCCATTTCAAATGTCCTCTGTGGAATTTTTTACAGAAGTCAGCAATCACCTGACTCCAAACGGCGTTATGGTGGTAAACATGAATATGAAATCCTCCTCTGAAAATTCCATCAACGACTATCTCTGCGACACCATAGGCTCTGTGTTTAAGCAGGTATACACCGTTCCAGTGGAAGGCGGAACCAACTGTGAAGTATTTGCCTTCCACAACCCTGACCTGCTTAAAACCTTTGAAAATGGCCGCGGTTCCCTGAAAGACGAAGCTCTCTTTGACATGATGAAAACAGTGGCCCGCCGTATGGAGCGGAGAGAAACTGGAGATTTGCTCCTGACGGATGACAAAGCCCCGGTGGAACTGCTGGGTATGAAAGTTCTGGACGAGATTATTGCAGACGAGCTGGATTATTACCGTGAACTATATCTGGGAGAAATTTTTTAAAGGCGCTGCAAAATATGGTGGTTCTTCAGGATTCGACCCCCGCTGATGTCGGTATCTTATTCTGATAGGAACCTGCCATTCTACAGCTGCCACCTCAAATTTCCCCATTACTTCATCTGTTTCAGCAGCCATTGCCCCCAAGGTGTGAGTTCTTTGCTCTTCCATCCTGAAGTTTTTCTGCAGGAAGATTTTATGAGAGCGGAACTCTCTGCTTTGTTGGACAGATTCCAGCCAATATAACTGATTTTATTCTTTTTCAAAAATTTCATCCACTTGTCACCCTCTTTTTTGTTGAGGGCTCCGCTGCCGGAAGCATCTGAAATTCCAAACTCTGACACAAACAAGGGCAGTCCTTCTTTCCTGGCTCTTTCTGCCTTCTTTCTCAAATCTGCCCCATGGGTTCCCGCATAGAAATGCAGGGTATACATCAGATTTTTTTCGCCTTTTATAGGGCTTTTCGCCGCCTCGTCCACATCTTGAGACCAGTTGGGGGTACCAACGAGAATCACTGCATGTTTGTCTTTGGAACGGATGGCTTTCACCACTTTCCTGGCGTAAGTCTGAATGGTCTTCCAGGAAGTTCCCCCGTTGGGCTCATTGCAGATTTCATAAATTACATTGGTATGGTTCTTGTATTTTTTCGCCATTTTCTTAAAAAAGGCAATGGACTGTTTCTCATAAGTTCTGGGGTTGCCATCCTCTAAAATATGCCAGTCTATAATCACGTAAAGTCCCGCCTTTGTGGCATATTTCACCCCTTGGTCAATGCGTTTTTCCAGTGCTCTGCGATTGACCTCATCTCCAACACAGTACCCGTTATAACCGCTGGTATAGAGTGCCAGGCGGACGGTATTAATCTTCCAATTTTTCTTCATATAAGTGAATGCTTTTTGATTCACATATTCCGGGTACCAGGACAATCCATGGGTGCTGACACCTTTCAGCTGCACTTTTTTTCCTTTGGAATTTACCAGCTGTGTCCCCTTTACTTTGAGAGACGGCAGGTTTGCCCCATGGACCGGCATGCAATTGACCGTCACAAGAATAACTGCCGCCAAAAAGCATCCCAGACTTCTCCACTTTTTCTTCTTTTTCATATACTCCCCTCCTGTCACTGCCGCTCCACAATACTGCCTTCCCGGTAAGCGCACAGCAGCTTCTCCAAATCTA
>JAAWLS010000135.1 GCA_022798035.1 Lachnospiraceae bacterium
ATCATAACATTTACACCTCCTCTTACGTATGTATGATTCCTTCTATACTGTATCTAAGCTCTATTCCCTTTCGCCTAAATACAAGACTATTGTAACATCAGCTCATGTATTTGAATAACAACAGGAATTTTTGTTTAATACAACCAATAGTTGTACATAGATTTCTAATAGTTGGAGGCCTTCCTATTTTATGAATTTCATTAATTTTTTATAAAATTTTATAAAAAATTGCTGATTTTTCATCTCTGCAGAGAAAACATAATATGCGCACTCCCGCAGGCGGAAAATATTGCTGTATGGCTGCGCCTGGCCCGGAAAGCGGGCTTGTCCGCTTTCCCCTTTTGTGGTATAGTCGTCCTGAGGAGGTAGTTCTATGACTGTATTATCCATTCTGGACATTAAAGAATTTATGAATACATTGCTGCGTACCGAGGTTTTTGACAGCTTTCTTTTATCAGAATGCTCCCTCACTACCTGTGTCACGTACCATCTGGACGGCCACGTCAATACTGATTTTTTCAGTCCTGACGACGAGGCATATTCCCTGGCTGTACCGGAACAGTACATCCCTTTTTCTCTTGTACGTTCTGCCTGTTTCGACTTAATCAAGGGAAGACGCACTCCTTCTTCTTTTCGCTTTGTGTTCCAGCTTTCTCAGGAAAACCAAAGACGCACTATTCTCTCTATCGACAGCAGTTTTTCTCCGGAAGACATTTCCGGCATGTATCTGAACCTGAAATTTCAGGAACAGAAACTGACCTGTACCACAGGAGTCTCCTACCGTATTTTTTCAATGGACAAATCTTTTGAACACTTATGGGACGATATGGTGAAACGCTTTTTTCAAAAACATCAGATTGCTTATGAAATTCTGGCTTAACAGTTCAGAGGTATTTTAAACCTACGCCATCTGTAAATGCATTTCAGCGCTTTCCTCCTGTTCTGCGGCTGATTTGGCTTGAAAACCGGCTTCCTCCATAATGTATCAGCTATACTTGTTTATGAAGGTATCATCCGTCTCTCCCATCCGCTATAGCTTAATTATGCCTAATTTTTCAGGAATATTCCTTTACATTTTCCATATTATGTGTTACTATAGTCCCATGTTGCAGATATCAGGGCAGCATAGATTATTTTTTTGGAGGTACTGACATGCAAGGTACAGTAAAATGGTTCAACAATCAAAAAGGATATGGTTTCATTTCTGATGAATCCGGGAATGACGTATTTGTTCATTATTCTGGATTAAATATGGAAGGTTTCAAATCCTTAGAAGAAGGCGCCTCTGTAGAGTTCGATGTTACAGAAGGTTCCAAAGGACCTCAGGCCGTTAATGTAACGGTGGTTCGCTAATTTAATCAAGTTTTTCGCGATGTACCTTTGTCAATAATATAGAAATTTCGATTTTTTATTATGATATAAGATATTGAGGAATTACAATTGATTAAAAGGAGCTGCCGCATTCACAAAACTTTGTGAATGCGGCAGATTTTTTAATAGGAAAAGTTTTTCTGTCTCTCTTAGATTCTCTTTTTTGCAGCCAAAACAAACAGCAGGCCTCCCAGGAAAATGCACAAATCAGAAAGATTAAAAACCACCTGGTTCAGATGTCTCCATGGCGTGCGGAAACTGAAATAGTCTACCACATATCCTCTGGCAGCTCTGTCATACAAATTGCTGGCTCCCCCGCCGATTACAAGGCTGAGCCCCAGCAGAAGGCTTTTGTTTTCTTTTTTTCGAAAAATCAGGCACCACAAAATCCCAAGAAACAGCAATAATACACCGCAGATTTTTTTCACCAGTCCCGGCCGTTCTTCCATGAAATTTAAAGCCGCCCCTTTGTTGCGGTATATCTTTAAAAGGATTCTGCCTCCCAGAATTTCTCTCTCTTCCTGTCTTTGCTCTTCCATGTATTTTTTCAAAAAAAATTCTCCGGTAAACACCGATGCTGCAAGGGCTGCATATTTCATTTTCTTTCTCCTCTCTTCGCTCAAAACGCCGCTGGTATTTAACCAGAGACGCATTTTTCTAACGTATGCGGAAATCTTCAAATGCCTGGTACAAATTTAGACGTCCCCAGCCAAAAGCTTTGTTTGGGTACACTCTTTTTTCATCTCTGTCTGCTCCCCGAATCAGTATATTTTTGATTTCTATGCTGGTAATTGTGGTGTAGTTTCCCCGGACAATCCCCCATTCCATCATCAGAGCCACAGCTCCTGCCGTGATTGCAGCCGCGGCGCTGGTTCCGTCTCTGGCAATAAACTGATTCCGCGGCCCGGCGCCAAGTATTCCCACACCTGGCGCTACAAAATCTGGTTTAAACCACCCATTCGGCGTAAAACCTCGGCCAGACCTTAGATAAATACTGTCATCTCTGGCGTCGTAAGCTCCCACGCTCATAGGTACAATAGCTGTAGACGGCACCGTCAGCGTGCTGTCAGGATTGGAACGGACAAAATACACTTCCCCGCTCATCAATTCCTGCATAGGCAGCCACATATGAAAGATACTTGCCATTTCCACTTCCGGAAATACTCGGATATTCCACAACCCCTGGGAAGGATTCTCAAATCTTATATAAATCACCTGCGCCCCGTCTAAAATTCCCGTAATCCGGTAATCTACGCTCAGCTTTGTATTTTCAAACAAAAAATCATACTCTCTCCCGCCAGATAAAATGTATTCACTGGGCATCCGCTCTCCCGTCGGAGAAATGATTTCCACCACAAAGCGCTGAGGGGCCCTGGCCCAAAGTTCCACAGAAAAACCCTTCACTCCCTCTCCCACGTTGATTTCCACATTTTGATAAGGCTGCTCTTCCTCCATCACGCCCAGATAATGATGACGTTCATTTCCCTCATTTCCCACAGCCACAACTACGGCCCGCTCGTTGTGCAGGGCAAATTTATTCAGCACAGATGACAAAGGGTCTACGCCGGTGTGGCTTCCCATATTTGTCCCCAAACCAAAACAGAGAACAAGCGGCATATGGCGTTCTGCTGCAAACTGTTCTAAATATCTCACTCCCGCCATAATATCATTCTCCTGAAAAGCTTGTGCATCTTCCGGAATAAAATAAAATTCCCGCAGATATTCCTTGGCCGGCTTTAACTTTACCAGGGCAATTTTCGCATAAGGAGCCGCTCCGATAAAATTTTTTTCAGGAACTTCGCTGCCTGCCGCCACGCTTGCTATGAAAGTACCGTGTCCGTCAGAATCCGTGACAGGCACAATCTCTTTGGGATTTTGTGAATTCAAAGCCTCATTGATTTGTTCCTCACGGTATTCACTGCCGTAAATAAGACCTCCAGGGTGAGTCCCCGTCCGGTCTGTCTGGTCCCATATTCCTGCAATTCTGGTGCTTCCATCACTATTTCGAAACACCGGATTCTCATAGTCAATTCCCGTATCTAAAAATCCAATCAAAACGCCCTGTCCTTTTAAGGACAGGGCAGGCTGATTCTGAATCCTTAAGATTCCACTCGCTTCCAATGCACTTTCGTCCATCAAAGTATAACATTTCGGAATAGAGGTATACATATAATTCTGGATATTCAAGGAAAGACTGCCCTCCCGGGGCAGATATGCAACATCATAATCTTTGTTGATTTCCTGTATACAGGGACTTACCGGACGTCCTCTGTTCTGTATTTCGTATTCCATAATAAAATCATAGTAATCATTTGAGTATACGACTTCTTCACAATCCATAAACTGCTCTTTTCTTTTTTACTAAAATTTTATGTAGAATATGCAGAAAATATTCAGCCCCGGTTATGCCATTGCCGCTTCTGATTTATCCTCCAGCGTCAGACATCCCCGCATACGGATTACCGGTCCTCCTTTATTTTCAATGTAATCCCTGGTAATCGTCACCATTCCAATGTTGTCGTCCTTGGGAATCTCATACATGATATCCAGCATAAACTCCTCAATAATGGCGCGCAAAGCTCTGGCTCCCACTTCCTTCTTCTTAGCCTTCTCTGCAATGGATTGAAGGGCCTCCTCCTCAAAGTCCAGCTTTACCTCATCCATAGCCAGAAGCTTCTGATACTGTCTGACAATGGCATTCTTCGGCTCTGTCAAAATCCGTACCAGCATATCTTCTGTCAGCGCATCCAGAGCAAAAATAATCGGCAGACGTCCCAGAAATTCCGGTATCATTCCATACTTGCGGATATCCTCTACCTCCGCTCTGTGGAGAAGATTCTCTTCCTTGTCATATTTGTCTTTTAAATCTGCGTGAAATCCCATAGATGATTTCTTGTTGAGACGTTCTTTGATAATTTCCTCCAAATCCGGAAATGCTCCGCCGCAGATAAACAAAATATTCCCTGTATTGACCGTGGCAAGAGGTACCATAGCATTCTTGCTGTTGGCTCCCACCGGAACCTCTATTTCTGCTCCCTCCAGCAGTTTCAGCATTCCCTGCTGCACACTCTCACCGCTTACGTCTCTCTGATTTGTATTTTTCTTCTTGGCAATCTTGTCAATCTCATCAATAAAAATAATGCCATGTTCTGCCTTCTCCACATCATTGTCTGCCGCCGCCAGAAGTTTGGATACGACGCTCTCGATATCGTCTCCAATATACCCTGCCTCTGTGAGAGAGGTGGCGTCTGCAATGGCAAGGGGTACATCCAGAAGTTTGGCAAGCGTCTTGACCATGTAGGTTTTTCCGCTTCCCGTAGGCCCTATCATCAGCATATTGGACTTCTCAATTTCCACGCCGTCCAAATTATCGCTTCTCACCCGTTTATAATGATTATAGACAGCCACTGACATTACTTTCTTAGCATATTCCTGTCCTACTACATATTCATCCAGGCTTGCTTTAATCTTGTGTGGCGCCGGAATGGACTTGATATCCAGTACAGGCTTCTCCTTCTTCTCCTCTTTCGCCTTCTTCTTTTTCAGTTTCTGGCTTCTGGGCATCATATTAATTCCCATATTCTGTAAATCAGACAAATTAATCATGCTGATGTTGGGCATATTGCCAAAATTCCCCATATCTCCCAACGGAAATCCCGCATGATTCATACTGTCAAAAGTTTTCTGCATACAGTCCGCACAGATGCAGATATCATTTGGTATCTTAATCATTTTACCTGCCTTGCTCTCCGGCCGATGGCAGATGTAGCAGATATCCTCGTATTCATTTTCCAGATTCACGTTATCTGTATTTTCCCCTGTTCCTGCTCCAGGTATCTCTTCAAGCTCTGTATGCTCAGATTCCGTGTCGCTCTCCTCTTCTTTGGAATCTCCAATCACTTCCCGAAAATCTGTATCATCAAATTTGTCATTCATCATGAAATCTCCTTTTTCTTTTCGAAATTCATCTTTCGAAACATGATTTTATTATAAGTCAATGCCGCCGATAGCACAACCGCTTTTTCAAAGGCTTTTGAAAAATTTAATGAAACGATGATTAAATCAATATTTCCTTAATATTTATAAAAAGGGTTGTTCTGCACCGCAGACATGCCGTCAAAGCTGTCTGCCCCATTACTCATAAAAATAATTATATCCGCAAAATCTCTGGCTTACAGGCTCATAATAAATTCCAAATGTGTACTCCCCCTGCATCAGCAGTAAAATCATGTTTTTCAGTTCAATAATTTGGTAAGAATAGGAAGGTTCCACGTTCACTTCTGTTCCTTGTCCCGAAATGTTTTCATTTTTCAGACTCTCTGTATCTTTGGATTTCTCTAGCTCATAACTGGCAGTTTCTTTCTCTTTCCAGTAACCATACATTTTTGCCATTTCTTCCTTTAACAAGAGCTTTGTCCGTTTCGACATTTTTCTCTTTTTTGTTATGATATCCTCTAACCAGCACAGACTCTCACGATAGCTGTTGATATATCCGCTCTCCATGTCAAAGAAAGAAATAACGCTCTGGCTGCGCAGAAACGTCATAAATGCAACGTATTCCGACATCTCTTCCTGAGAATTTTCCAATCCCTCGATTAACTTTTTCTTTCCCTCCTCCCACTGTTTCTTGTCTTCCTTTTCTTTGCCGCCCTGCTCTGAACAGATAAAGCTCAGAATATCCCATTCAGAAAATGCAATCCGCACCTCATACTGTTTTCCGTTCAGCTCTAAAATGTCCTGATAAAAATAGAGTGTGTTCCAAAGAGAATCATTTGTCACAGCCAGGCTGTCCATAATGGTTTCCCCCTTTTTTTCATACCACTCCCACACTTCCCCGCTGTCCACATCAGCCTGAAAAGCAATAATCTGGCACAGGTACCAGTTCTGCGCCTGCTTCTCTTCCTCTTCTCCCACTGCGTCATTCACCACACTGTCCCAAAATCTGGGAAAATCTTCCTGGTCTTCAATCTCTCCCTCTTCCGGGCAGAGATTCCACGGAAACAGTTCAATATCCTCCTCAATCTCTCCATAAAAAATATTAGAACTGGTATTCTCATAGTTGGACTCTTCCAAAACCTGTTCCTTTTCCAGCACTCTCTTTCCGCTTTCCACAATCACAAAATATCCAGCGCCCAAAATAATCACCGCACAGAATAGCGTCAGCAGCATGGAAATGATTCTACGCATCCTCTGCCCCTCCTTTCATACTGATAATTACTTTCGTCCCCTCCCCCTGGCAGCTCTCAAATTTCATAGTTCCCTGATGAAGAGACACAATTTCATCACACAGGGCAAGGCCAAGACCTGCGCCGCCGCTGGCCCTGCTTCTCACTTTGTCTACCATATAGAAGGCCTGTGTAATTTTCTCTATCTCT
>JAAWLS010000136.1 GCA_022798035.1 Lachnospiraceae bacterium
AAATTCCTCCGGATTTCCTATAAGATAAAAATAATATGCGCACTCGCACAAGAAGAAAATATTGCTTCGCAATTGTGCTCGGCGCGTCAAAGTGTGCAACCCCCCTCAAGATTGAGGGGTAGGGGAGTTGATGTGGGCTTGCCCACTTTGTTCTCATATCCGTTTTTGCATTTTTTCAAATTGTTTTTAAAACAAAAAGAGGAACGGGCATACACCCATTCCTCATAAAATCTTTGCGTTATGTAGATTTTTGATTAGCCAAAGTATCTGTCTAAGAGACCTTTGAGAGCTTTTCCATGTCTTGCCTCGTCTCTTGCCATCTCATGAACGGTATCATGGATTGCATCCAGATTAGCAGCTTTCGCACGTTTTGCCAAATCAGTCTTTCCAGCAGTAGCGCCGTTCTCTGCTTCCACTCTCATTTCCAGATTCTTCTTGGTGCTGTCGGTAACAACTTCGCCTAACAGCTCTGCAAATTTAGCAGCATGTTCTGCTTCTTCCCAAGCAGCCTTTTCCCAGTAAAGTCCGATTTCCGGATAACCTTCTCTGTGAGCAACTCTTGCCATAGCCAGATACATACCAACCTCTGTACATTCTCCGTTGAAGTTTGCTCTTAAATCTTCGATAATATCCTCTGAAACGCCCTGTGCTACGCCTACTACGTGCTCAGCAGCCCATGTCAAGTCGCCAGACTGCTCGCTGAATTTAGAAGCAGGAGCATTACACTGTGGACATTTCTCTGGTGCTGCATCTCCTTCATAAACATAACCGCATACATTGCATACAAATTTTTTCATAATAAATTCTTCCTTTCTTATATAAGTTGTTATTTATAATTCAGGTGTGAAAAGCATTTTATGTTTTGTTCCCTGAATTTATTTATCGCTTGAATGAAAACAGTAATTATTACTGAAATTAAAATATCACATTTGCCAAAGCATGTCAAGAGTTAATTTTCTTTTTTTCATGTTCCAGGCATTCTCTGCATTTTCCCAGAAAATAGGCAATATGTCCCTCTATCCTGCCTTCAAATTCATTGCCGGCAATAATATTGATATGGTCAATATTCCCCATTTTTAAGTCCATCACTTTGCCGCAGCTGTTGCAAATTACATGATAATGAGGAGCAGTATTCCCGTCGAAACGGTCAGGTCCAATGCCAGTGGAAATTTTTGCGATTTCTCCCAGTTCCGCCAAAAGAGACAGATTGCGGTATACGGTGCCAAGGCTGATATTGGGAAAATCTTTTTTGACATTCATGTAAACTGTTTCAGCAGTCGGATGTTCGTGACGGTCGGCGAGAAATTTTCGGATGCATTCTCTCTGTCGGCTGTATTTCATCAAATCTCCATCCTCCTGTTAAATAATGATAACTGTTACTGATTTCAAAATAAATATAATCCTCCGGCAGAGAATTGTCAAGTGCCGGAGGATGGGAAATATAGCCTACAAAACGCCCCTGTAAAGAATGCGGGCCGAACAGCAATAATTTATGGTAATATTTACATTAAGATTTGTCTGAGCCGGAATGGCCGGAAAAAATATTAAAACTGCCTTTTCTGCCGGGAAGTGTGATATATTTCTTGATGCCGAACAGAAGTCCGATGCTCAAGATAGAAATCAGGTTTTCCGCTGCCGTGGTAGGCTCCAGAATCATGTGACGGGCAACCAGAAAAATCAAAACTTCTAACACGGTGTCCTCGCTGGGCTGGCAGAGCATTTTTAAGAACTCAATGCCGATAAGAATGTTGAACACACGTCCCACAAATGTGAGGAAAGCTCCGTCAGATTGTTTGTTGTTCCAATAAGTTAGGAAAGAATCGCCGAGAGAAATGCAGGCGATGATAACGGCAGCCAGAACGATAAGGGCCATGATTAATTCCAGAAAATTACAGGATTCATAAAGGGTGTTCCTGGTTTTTCGCAAAAAATTTTTCAAAGATAGTCTCCTTTGCTTCCGATAAATACCATTTAAAATCCGAGCGCTTCGCTTCGAATTATGACCATGAGCGTTACTCTTACAGTTAGCTCGGCTCAGGCACCCTCACGGCACATGAAAGATTCTACTTAGTGCTGCTTTGTTCCCAACCTGACACGGTTCGTAGATTTTCATTGCGTAAGACCCAAACGTCATCACCACTTATAAAAGGCAGCCCCACAGGCAAAAACCCTAGGCAAAGCATCACCCCAACTATAGCGGATTGTTGGTACAGGGCACCGCTGCCGCCCCGGCTGCTCGGAGATTTAAGTATATCCTTTTTTTTAGAAAAAGTCAACTGTTATGTTTGACGTTTGCGTGCTCTCAATTGTTGAAAAAAGCCGCTGAGCATGCGGGAGCACTCTTCTTCCAGCACGCCTTTTTCCAAGTCCGTCTGATGGTTAAAGGCAGAAAACTGCAGAAGATTCAAGAGAGAGCCAGCGCATCCGGCCTTTGGATTCATGCTGCCGATGACTACTCTGTCGATACGGGCCTGTACAATGGCGCCGGCGCACATTTGACAGGGCTCCAGCGTCACGTACAGCGTGCATCCTTCCAAACGCCAGTCTCCCAGTTTCCTGCTGGCCTTTTTGATGGCGGAGAGTTCTGCATGGGCAAGAGTATTTTTGTCAATATTTCTTCGATTGTAGCCTCTTGCGATGATTTTTCCTTCCTGTACAATGACACAGCCAATGGGGACTTCCTGAATCTGCTCTGCTTTTTTGGCCTGCCGGATGGCCTCTTTCATAAATTTTTCATCCTGGGTCATATATCCTCCTGTAGTTGCCTGAATGTGTACTGAGGTGTATAATGATTATATCAAAAATGATGGGAAAATAGAAGAATGAACATGATATATCAGACGAAACGGCTGGAATTGAGAATTATCACAGATGAAGAGGCGCCGCAGGTGCTTCAGTTTTATTTGGATAACCAGGAAATATTTGAGCGGTATGAAGTGGACAGAATGCATAACTTTTATACGGAAAAATTCCAGAGAACAGTGCTTCAGTGTGAGTATAATTTGGCAGTGAAACAGAAATTATTTCGATTTTGGGTTTATGAAAAAGGAAACATAGATAGAATTATAGGTACCGTTTCCATTTACGATATCAAACGCGGCTATTACCAGTCCTGCGAGCTGGGCTATAAATTTGACCAGAGATTTTGGGGAAAGGGATATGCTAAAGAGAGCGTTCTCAAATGCCTTCAGATTGCTTTTGAGGAATTGGAACTGCACCGTGTGGAGGCCTATGTGGTGCGGGAAAATGAGGCCTCCCGAAAACTTTTAAAGAGTATGGGCTTTGGATTGGAGGGTGTGAAGAGACAGAGCGTAAAACTCCATGGTGTCTGGCAGGACCATGAGCTGTACGCTCTGCTTGCAGAAGAAATTATTCATTCAGATAGCGGTACCAGTAACCAAACTCTCCTGTGTTGATTGGGAGAGATTTTTCATTGCGGAATTCAGGGAACCCAAACAGAGAGGCCATCACGCGTTCCGGATTTTGAAATACGCCGGGAATGCCGATAAACCATCTCTTTTTCCCAGCTTTCTCTGTCATTCCCAGAATCAGATAGCGGTAATTGAAGAAACCGTGCAGCAGGAAGCTGTTATTGCCAAGATACCAGTATTGTTTGGGAAGAAGCCGGATGTCCCTCAGCTCCAGACGCACACAGAGGGTATCTTCATCGTTGGCAAAAGGCGTCATAACCGGATAATTTTCCAGAATAAATTCCCATTTCAGATTCCAGTTCTCCGGCAGATGTTTTGGTTCCGACTGCGGGGGAACTCCGAGAGGAGGTCTGGCGGATGACTTCCAGTGGGTATTCTCGGAAAATTTCGGGGCGGCTTCAGCTGCTTTCAACACAGGAATTACAGAAATTTCACCTTCCCCGGATTTGGTCCCTCTTGCCCCGGAGGTTTTTGTACTGGAACCTGCCGCGTCAGAATTCCTTGCGCCGGGATTTTCTGTGTTAGAATTCCTTGCGCCGGAATCTGCTGTGCCAGGAATTGCCGCGCCGGAATCTTTGGCGCTGGAATTCTCTGTGCCGGAAGTCTGGGTACTGGAATTTTCAGCACGGAAACCGTTGGCGTTTGGATTTTCAGCACCGGAACCGTTGGCGCCTGGAATTCCTGCATCAGAAATTTTAGGGCCAGAGGTTTTGGAGACGGGAAGTTTTGGATTGAAAACTTCTGCCTCAAGTATTTTCGGCTGGGAAGAAACGCCAGCCTCAGGAGGCGACTGCTCCGGGGCTGCTTTGGTCAGATTTTCTTCTTTTTTTGCCGTTTCTAAGAAATGCTCCCGGACAAAATCTGTGTCATCCCATTGGCTTACAAACATAATCTGCTGGGAAAGAGGAATGTAGATGCCCTTCACATCGTCCAGCGTATATCCGCTGTCTGCCAAACGCTCTCCTTTTAAAATTGTTTTAAAATCCCCATTTCCGCGGGAAAGGCCCATAGTTCCCAATGAGATTCCGGGGAACTGCTGTTGATTTTGGGCATAGAAATACACCGGAATAAGAGAAGCGCTGTGTCCGGTGTTTTTCATATGTATTTCAACGAGACATTGCTGGTCTCTTTTTTCTATTTTGGCAAATCCAACATTGTGACGCTTTATATCCTGCTCATATAAATAAAGATACGTAATCATTCGATGGAATTCAGACATTTTTCATGCTCCCAGAAACTTTTTACATCTTATGCCCATCGAAAAGGAAATATGCCTCTCAGTAAAATTTTTGGTTAATTTTGTCCAGTTACGGCGAGAGCCAAGTCAGAGCCGAAAGAAGACATATTAGCCGGAACCCAGGTGTTGTTCTGAACAACACATTCCACAGAAATATCCGTGTTTTCTTCGGAGGGAGTTACATTTTGATAGGCCTCAATGAGATTCTGGGTGTAGGTATTCATAAGAAATACCTGCTGTTCTTCCACAGAGGAAAATTGATTCTGCTGGGCGGCTTCCTTTGCAGCGTAAAAAGCATCTGCGTCCAGCTCAGCTTCCTTAAAATAAGTTGTGTGTATGACAACCGTTGCCCTGCCTTCAGATTCAGAAACGATTTCCGCGGAAGATTTCATTTTGGAAAGAGCTGCTTTTCTGGCCTCGCAAAGTTCGTCCAGAACGTGTTCTTCAATTTCCTGTCCGCTGTTGGCGAAATTAGAGCGAATCGTTTCTTTCAGAGAATTGTCATAAGTCTGCCGGGCAGCGGTAATATCTTCCTCCGTCATTCCAAGAGAGGTGATGCCTGCCGTATCACCTAAAATATACAAGTCATAGATTGCTTTTACAGAATCAGCGGCATTTTTTTGAGGTTCGCTGCATCCGATGAGAAGGATGGGACAAAAGCATACACATAATAGAATGGAAAAAATTTTCTTCATAGAGAAATCCTTTCTTTTATAAAATCTTAAAGCCCAGAAATCAAAATATCTGAGAGTTTCTTTCATTATAAAAGGAAACAAAATAAAAGGCAAGAAAAATAAAGGACGCAAAGATTACCTGTCATGAAGGAGAGGATTGAATTGTTGATTAGATACGCATCTGTTTGATGACCCGAATCGCTGCGATGAGAAAAATCGGAGATTTGAGGATTTTATGGACAGAGAAAGAAGCTTTCTTGTATAATGGACGGCAAAAGGTACTGTAGGAAGAAAGTACCGAAAAGCAAGGGGAGAGTAAGAATGGCAGTGTATGAAATAGGAAATTATATTCACGATATGAGGGTAGAACGGGGATATTCCCAGGAAGAACTCTGCTTTGGAATCTGTTCAGTAGGAAATTTGTCTAAAATTGAGAATGGAATGCGCCTGCCCAACCGGAAAACGGTGGAGGCTTTTACCCAGAGGCTGGGATGCAGGGAGGTATTTCTACAGTATTCCAGCAGGGAAGAAATGCGGCAGATAGAGATTTGCAGCCAAATTACACAGAAAATTGAAAATTATGAGTATGAGGGTTTGGAGGAGTTGATTGAGCAGTTTGAGAATACCATTGCAAAAGGGGATGTTCTCAATTCCCAATACTGCAGGTTTACCAAAGCTATATTGAACCAGCAGAAAACCTCTGACTGGGAACGAGGAATCCAGGAGTTGAAAGAAATTCTCCGCATGACCAAGCCAAAAGAGATGGACTGGAAAGAGATTCTAAAAGGCCCTTTCACCTACAACGAAATGGTGATTTTGATTAATATTGCGAGAGATTATGGAAAACTGGGAAAACGCCAGAATGCCATAGAGATATTGTACGGATTGAAAAAATATATGGACACCCACATGATAGATATGGAAGAAAAGATTCAGAAATATCCTATGATTCTGTTCGGCCTTTCCAATTTGCTGCTGGATGAGAGACAGTATCAGGAGGTAGTGGAACTGTGTAATCAGGGAATTGCCATAAGTAAAGAAAGCGGACGTCCCTGCCTGCTCCCTAAATTTTTGAGCAACAAAGGATTTGCTCTGCTGGAACTGCAGAAAAAGGAACAGGCAAAGGAATCTCTGATAAAAGGCTACTGTGCTTTTTATGCTCTGGAAAATAAAAAACAGTGCAGACGGCTGGGAGCATACTTAAAAGAGAACTTGGGTATGGAATCTATCGTACTCTGTGAATGTTAGAGGATGCCGCGGGTCAGGGTTTTATTATTTTCAAGGGTGAAATTTTATTCAAATTTTCCTCAAAGTTCATGGTGTTTTTAGGGAAAAGAGATAAAATAAAAGAGAATTGATAAGG
>JAAWLS010000137.1 GCA_022798035.1 Lachnospiraceae bacterium
CTAAAATCAACATTGATATTCTGGAATTGTGTGCCAAGAGCCGACATGTTAAATCCTATTGTACTGCTTCCCTCTGCTCCAATCCAGTTAAACTTTCCGGCAACTCCGCCGCCCTGATAGAAATCAAGCTGAGCGCCAGTAATATTGTCTGTGTGGGTATAAGTAGCAGACTGTCCGTTCTGCTGAATATTAGCTGGATTAAATTGTGTCACCTGGTCGCCGGTGAGACCGAAAATTTCTGTCACTGTATAAGATACCGTACCGTTTTCATATTTATTTGTTGCTGTATTATAGGTCAGCTCAACGCCGTTCTTATCTGTAATTGTACCGCCATTGTTGTAGATAAAACCAGACTGCAGTTTAAAGTGTCTGTCAACTGTAGTATTCGTTCCGAATATTTTATCCAGTGTGTTGTTGGCCGGGTCCTGATTCAGATAATCATTTAAAATGGAATGATTGTTGGCGTCCAGAATGTCTGTCAGCTCTACGGTGTATCTCTGCTCGTCTTCATCCACCATCTTTACGGCAAACTTTGCATTATAGCTGTAGCCAAGCGCATCATAAAATCCCAGGCTCATGACGTATCCGCCGTCAGAATTTACCTGTATATTCTTGGAATCCAGTACACCGCTTACAGTTGCCTGCGTAGTTGCCTCTGGCGGAGATGTCAGATTTGCTTCCGTCATAATCTTCAGTGGTGAAACAGTGTCTTTACGGATATCACCGGTAGTCGGGTCCACCTGCCATCCCATTACGGTATAACCGTTTGCCTTGGTAGCAAGATTGCCGGCTCCGTCAACATAGAAAGAACCTGCCTTGGTAAAGAGATTCTCATTACCATTGTTGACAATAAAGAAACTGTCTCCTGTGATTTTCAAATCCCAGCCGTCTCCTGTGGTCTGAGTTGATCCCGGAGAAGTGATATTCACAGATGTAGAACCTGTGGTAACACCAAGACCGATTTGCTTCGCGTTGACACCGCCCTTCGTTGCAGTTGCCCCTGATGCACCAGACATATTCTGATACATAATTTCACTGAACGTAGTGCTAGAAGATTTGAATGCAACGGTATTTACATTTGCAATATTATTACCAATTACGTCCATCTTTGTCTGATGTGTTTTTAATCCTGCCACACCAGAATACAATGCTCTCATCATAACGAAATGACCTCCTGATTCTTGTTGCCGTACGACCTCTTCTGTCATTCCAAGGTCTATTGCCTCCTCTTAGGTCCGGCTATATGATTACGGCTCCATCAATATTTGTATATATGTTCTCATTAGACTCTGTATAATCCATTGCCGTTACCACTGTCTTGTTGGGCACGTTCACAATAAAAGAATATGAGTCAACAATGACAAGGGATTCTTTCATTCCCTTCGCTTCTGCTTTTTCCGCCCCTGTTTCCAAACGTTCTTTCTGCTCCGTGGAAAGTTCAATATTCCTGCTTTGCAGACGCATAGAAGCATGTTTGGAAAACTTCAGTACAGAACTATCGCTCACAGACTGTTTCTGTTTTAAAATCTCACCAAAAGAAAGTTTTCCTTCCGGAACTCCCGCCTCCTGGCTGTTTGTCCGCAGATACTTATCTGTAATCTGTTCAATGGAAGAGAATTGATTTGAAATTTTATTCATAATATCTCTCCGTTCTTAAGCTTCCCTGCTAACCTGTACACAACTGTACAAGGTACCGTCCCTGTTATTTTTTGCCGTCTTGGCTGGTACTGTCATCCTTGTTGTCCGTACCTTCTGTACCTTCTGTGGAATCTTCTTTGTCGTCAGAACCACCTACATTATCAGAATCATCGCCTAACAACTCATTCATCTTTGCAATCAATTGTTTGAACTTATCCAGCTCATCTTTGCAGTATCTTGCAATATGAGCCTTCTGATAACTGGTAAGACTGTCATACGCAGCTGCAATCGCATTCAGTTTGGTCTTGTCAGAAAGGGTCAGCTTATCCGGGTCTGGCATTTCTCCCACTGCCTCTTTGAAATCTTCTGCAATCAAAGTTGCATCCAAATATTCATCATCCACTACCGTATCAAGGTCATCCAGATTATACCATGCATCATCTATGGAAAGGTACGTCTTGCTGCCTTCTTTTCTGACCTGGTCTACTCTTCCAGAGACATAATTGGTCTCACCATTGTTGGTTATTGCCATAATTACAGTCTTTCCAACCAAACTAGTCGCCTGAGCCGTTTCCATGCTGGCGCGCATATTCTGCATTTCTTCCAAAGAGGAAAAAGTTGCCAACTGCGAAATGTACTCTGTGTTGGAAGTAGGCTCTAATGGGTCCTGATACTTCATCTGAGCTACCAAAAGCTGTAAAAATGCTTCTTTATCCAAGCTGCTGTTGCTGTCCCTTTTCTCTTCTGTCTCTTTTGCATTCGGGTCGTAACCATTTACAATTTCCCCATCTTTAACTGGTACTGTTACCGACATATCATCTCTCCTTTCTAAATCTTATGCGGTCAAATCCACACTGTTCCCCTGTTCTGTCATAATCTTTGCTGCAAGGCTTTCCTCTTCAGACATTATCCCTTCCAGCTCATCCGGATGATTCAGGTTAATATTCCTCCTGGATGATTTCTGAGAATCTGCCTCCTGCTGCTCCTGGGCGGGATTTTGCTGGTTTTCTTCCAGATTGCGTTCAAATTCATGGCTCGCAATTGTCACTTCAATGGCTTCCACTTTGATACCTTGCTGATTCATATTTTCTTTCAATATGGCAACCTGATTTTCCAAAGCTTCTTTTACAGCTTCATTCTGTGCTGCAAGCTGAGCCGTAATCACACCTTCTCTGGAAACCACCTGAAGGTATACTTTACCCAGATTTGCCGGATTCAACTGCATCTCAATAGAAGATTCCGCCTGACTTACCATAACTCTCGTCATATGGCTTACCTGGCGCATAATCTCTTCCACATTCACTCTGGTCTGTACCACAGTCTGTGTTACTTCTACAGCCTGTCCTTGATTCACCGTCTGAGCGGTAGTCTGATATGTTACCTGCTGCTGAGGATGTTCTGTCTTTTCAGAACTTTTGGAACTGGTATTTTGCGCTGTCTCTGACAATGATTTGCCAAATTCTTCATTCGCCTCTTCTTGTTCCGGCGCTTCCTGTTCCATCTCCTGAGCTTCTGCTGCGGATGTGGTGCTCTCCTGTTGTGCCTCTTTCGGATTGTCGGGATGTTCCACAGCTTCCTGTTGATTCGTATTCTGAATTTTTTGGTTTTCTGGAGAAATAACTTGGGTTGTCTCTGCCTGTTTCGTTTCTTCCGGCGTGAGAGATTCCACAGAAGAACTTTCTGTAAGCTGCGGTTCCACATTCTCTGCTTCTTGCAGCTCCTGCGGGGGCAGTTCACTTTCTGTCATTTCCGAAGTCTGTTTCAGAAACTGCGCCATTTCTTCCGGTGTAAGATTTAACTCTTCTGCCAAATTTTGAGATAATTCTCCAATGCTTTTGAGAATCTGCTGAAAATCTCCGTTAAGCAGCAACTCTCCTACGTCTTCACTTCCCGTCAGTTCCATTACAAGATTAGTCAGATTTGAAACATCTGTCAAATCAAAAACGGTAAGTCCCAGAGCCTCTAATGCTTCCTTTACTTCCTCTTCTGTAACGCCCAGCTCTTCTGCCACAGCCTCTGTCACTTTCTCTTCAAAGGTTGTCAGCTTCTCTTCTGTGTCCGTTGGCAGTTTGTCTTGAAAATCCGTATTGCTGTTCTTAATCATAGAGTCTTCTTTCCATCCTGTCTTAGAAGTCTCTTTTGTAAAAGCTTCCTGATTCGTAATTTCCAATTCAACTTTTGAAGGCTGAATCATGTTCCCGTTCCAAAGGGACGAATTCTGCTTTCCTCCGCCTGCTGTCTGACTTAACAGAGCCCCAAAAACCGGATTATTTTCCTGTTGAACATTTTTCTGCGTATTTACCAGTTCCGGCCCCTTTATCAGAGCTGCAATCTGAGATATTCTACTGCTGGTCATTCCTTCTCCTCCTTTCATTAAGATTATTTATTATATGATTCCCTGAGGAACCCTATAACCGGATATTTGGGATTCAGAGGTTTGAAACTGTTTTGTTTCAGTTGCCAATCCCATGGTATCAAAAGGTCTTGCTGCCTTTTGGCACTGTGAATCCTCTTGTGGTGCAAAATCTCTTCAACACCCGAATTTACTGCAAAAATTTCCCTCCTGGCTTCCTACGGCTCCATCATCTTGGTAATTCTGGCTGCCACTTCGGAATCCATAGCTGCAAGAATCTTTCCTCTCGCATCTGTGTCCATATTCTGCAGTATTTTTACCACTAATTTCAGATTATCCTGCATTGCCTCCATAATTGCCGCCGCCTGTTTGGGCTTCATTCCGGAGTAAGTCTGAGCATATTCCTGAATCTTGGCATCTGCCTCCTGCTGCTGAATTACCTGCTTATATAAAACTTCTGCATTTGCCGGGTCAATGCTCTCATAATATGCTCTATATTCAGATATATCGGGTGCATTTTCATTGAACACAACCTCTTTGTAGAATTTCGTTTTTTCCTCCTCAAAGGCTGACTGCTCGTTCTCAAACTCCCTAAGTCTTGCTACCTCTGCCTCCAGCTGGGCCACACTGTCGGAACTGCCCTTTGACTGAGACTGCGCATCAGAAAGCTCCACTTCCAGCTCTTTGATTCGGCCTATGGCCTCATCCAATGTGGTATAGGGATACTGAGCATCCACTACAGGTTCATCTGCTGTCTCCGGCAAAATCTTGTTGATTACCGGAACATCTTTCAAAATAGGCTGAAGAACGGTTGAGCCGAATCCTCCGATATCCATTTTAATCACAAGAGCCAGAATTGCCAGCCAAATCAAAATAAAAACAATGGTTGCAATAATTACAGCTGCTTTACTTCCGCCGCCTTCGTTTTCCTCCTCCGGCGCCTCCTCCTGCATCTGCTTCTTTTCTGCTTTCTTTTGAGCCTTTTCTTCCTTCTTTCTGGCTCTCTCTGCTTTCTTTTTCGCTTTTTTGTCTAAAGCTCCTGTCTCTTCCTGGTCCAGAGAATCTAAGATTTCTTCCGCCATACTATCCACCACCTTATTTTATCTGTGTATCATCGTCTCCGCATAATCAGTTTCTATAAACTTTTCTATTCTATCTGTACATGGTTATGAGTAAAACTTACCAGCTCATCCACTGCCTTGCTCTCTTCTTTTTCTAATTCTTTTTTGAATTCATCAAAGGCTTTTTCCCGCAGAATTTCATGTGTTTTGCGCTCTATCATCACATCCTGCAAACGCTGTCTTGCACTTTCCAGATTGCGCTCCGCCACATGTACGGCCACTACCTGATTTCGGATTTCTCCTTTCATTGTCTCAATGGCAATACGGTTTACTTTAATTGCCTGAAAATCCAATTTGTCCGATACAAGCTTTTTTGCCTGAGCCTCATATCCCTGTTTGCGCTGATGCAGTCCTTCCAGCTTCTCCTCCTCCCGGTTCAGCTTCGCCGCTGCAAGGGAAAAAGAAGTTTTAGCCTGGGTCTCCAGCTTGTATTTCACATTCAAAATATTCTGCATCTTATATGTAAACTTTGCCATAATTTAAAACAGTCCTTCTAACATATTCATAATCTCTTCAAAAGAAAACTTGTCATGGGTCTCCTGCAGTAAAAATTCGTTTACTGCATCAATTTTCTCTATGGCATAGTCAATATTCTTGTTAGAACCCGCTTTATAAGCTCCGATATTGATTAAATCCTCCGCTTCCTGATAAGTTGCCATTACATTTTTCAGCTTTCCAGCCGCTTCTTTGTGCTTATCATCTGCAATAGAACTCATCACACGGGAAATGCTCTGAAGTACGTCAATGGCCGGATAATGGTTTTTGTGGGCCAGTTTTCTGTCCAGCATAATATGGCCGTCCAAAATACTCCTGGCTGTGTCTGTAATAGGTTCGTTGAAATCATCTCCGTCCACCAGCACCGTATACAATCCAGTGATGGAACCTTTGTCAGAATTGCCTGCCCGCTCCAGGAGCTTTGGCATCTCAGAATAAACGCTGGGAGGATATCCTCTGGTTACAGGAGGTTCCCCAGACGCCAGACCGATTTCTCTCTGAGCCATGGAAAAACGTGTCAGAGAATCCATCATCAGCAGGACGTCTTTGCCTTGGTCTCTGAAATATTCTGCAATCGCCGTAGCAGTCTTGGCAGCATTTCTGCGGAGAAGCGCCGGCCGATCAGACGTAGCCACAATTACGACGGAACGCCGCATTCCCTCTTCACCCATATCCCGCTCAATAAACTCCCGCACTTCTCTGCCCCGCTCTCCAATCAGAGCAATCACATTGATATCTGCCTTTGTATTTCTGGCAAACATACCAAGCAGCGTACTCTTTCCAACACCGGAACCAGCAAAAATGCCGATTCTCTGGCCTTTTCCAACTGTAATCAGACCGTCCACCGCTTTCACTCCCAAAGGAAGCACTTCGTTGATAATCACTCTCTCCATAGGGTCTGGAGGCGCTGCATCTACCGGGTATTCCTCCCGCAAAGTAAGCTCTTCGATATCGGTAGGTCTTCCCATGCCATCCAAGGTGTGTCCCAGCATTTCACCGCCTACATAAACAGACAAAGGATGTCCCGTATTCTCTACGATACATCCTACGCCCAACCCTTCCACACTCTCATAAGGCATAAGAAGCAGTCTCTTATC
>JAAWLS010000138.1 GCA_022798035.1 Lachnospiraceae bacterium
TCTTCCGGCGTCATTGCTGCAAAATGGGAAAAGTCAAAGCGGAGCCTGTCCTCATTTACATCAGAACCATGCTGTTCCACATGGGTTCCTAGTACTTCCCGGAGAGCCTTCTGAAGCAGATGAGTTGCACTGTGATTTCTGCCAATCAATGCACGCTTCTCCTCTTCCACAGACAATTCCACCTTGTCCCCGGTCTTAAACATACCAGAAACAACCACACCGATATGGCCGATTCTGCCGCCCCGTAGATGAATGGTGTCTTCCACCCGGAACTCATTCTCTCCTGCACGGATAACCCCGGTATCTGCATTCTGTCCGCCCATAGTGGCATAAAACGGCGTTTCTTTCACGATAATGGTTCCCCGGTCCCCATCGGACAAAGCCTCTGTCAGCTCTGTCTCTGTAGTCAAAACTGTAATCTCAGAGGTGTGCACCAGCCTGTCATATCCCACAAACTCAGAAGTGATGGAAGTATCAATTTCATCATACACGGTGGCGTCAGCACCCATGTAATTCGTCTCTTTTCTTGCATTTCTCGCCTTGTTTCTCTGGTCCTCCATGCAGGCCTGAAATCCTTCTTCATCAATAGAAAATCCCTTTTCCTCCAAAATTTCCTGGGTCAAATCCACTGGAAATCCGTAGGTGTCATAGAGTTTAAATGTATGTTCTCCAGACAGCACTTTCGTGCCGGCCGCCTTCATTTCCTCCTGCATCTCAGCTAAAATACTCAGTCCCTGGTCGATGGTTTTGTCGAATTTTTCTTCTTCCTGGGTCAGTACTTTAAAGATAAATTCTTTTTTCTCCTCCAGCTCCGGATAGCCGTCTTTGCTCTCTGCAATTACAGTAGCGCTCAAAGTAGCCAGGAATCTGCCCTGGATTCCCAGCAGTCTTCCGTGGCGGGCTGCCCGGCGGATGAGACGCCGCAGCACATAGCCCCGTCCTTCGTTGCTGGGCATAATACCGTCAGAAATCATAAAGGTTGCAGAACGCATATGGTCTGTAATCAGACGGATGGACACATCGTCCACAGCGTCTGTCTGATACGTTTTCCCAGACACTTCACATACTTTGTCCCGAATTGCTTTCATAGTGTCAATATCAAACACAGAATTTACATCCTGTACCACCACTGCAAGACGTTCCAGCCCCATGCCGGTGTCAATATTTTTCGTGGCAAGCTCCTCATAATTACCGTGTCCGTCTCCGTTGAACTGAGTGAATACATTATTCCACACTTCCATGAAACGGTCGCACTCGCAGCCTACTTTACAGTCGGGACTACCGCAGCCGTAAGCTTCCCCTCTGTCATAGTAAATCTCAGAACAGGGGCCGCAGGGGCCTGCCCCATGCTCCCAAAAATTATCGCATTTGCCGTTCTCATCACGATAAAAACGTGTAATCTTTTCTGCCGGAACTCCCACTTCTTTTGTCCAAATTTCAAATGCCTCCTCATCTTCCCCGTAAATGGAAGGATAGAGACGCTCCGGCTCCATACCGATAACCTCGGTCAAAAATTCCCAGCTCCATGCAATTGCCTCATGTTTAAAATAATCTCCAAAAGAGAAGTTTCCAAGCATCTCAAAAAAGGTAAGATGTCTTGCCGTCTTACCTACATTTTCAATATCTCCGGTACGAATACATTTCTGGCAGGTTGTCACCCGGTTCTTGGGGGGAATCTCCTGCCCGGTAAAATATGGTTTTAACGGCGCCATTCCTGCATTGATTAGCAACAGACTGTTATCATTGTGAGGCACCAGCGAAAAACTTTTCATTGCCAGATGTTCTTTGCTCTCAAAAAACTCCAGATACATTCTGCGCAGTTCATTTACTCCATACTTTTTCACAATCTATTTCCTCCACTGTCTATTTCGCACTCTGTGCCGCTTCTTCTGCCGCAGTCTTTTCGTTTTTCCGGTCGCGGAGTTTCTTTCCGAAAAACAGACCGCATCCGGCTACTGCCGCCATAATCACAAACTTTACTGCATACTGTATAAAACTAGCTAAAAACGCCATAAAAGCACCTCCTATTCAAGTCTCCATTTTACCATACGCAACAAGGATTTTCAAGTGTCCTCCAATAAATGTTCCCCGTCCGCCGCCGAGGTTGCAAGGGCATCGCAGCGCTCGTTCATCACGTGTCCGTCATGGCCCTTCACCCAGATAAATCTTACTTCATGGGGCTCCATGGCCTTTAACAGCTCCTGCCAGAGGTCCACATTTTTCACCGGTTTTCCGTCTGATTTCTTCCAGCCTTTTTTCACCCACCCCTGAATCCAGTTCTGGTTAAAGGCATCCACCACATATTTGGAATCTGAATACAATTCCACGCTGCAGGGTCTGTTGAGTTCCTGGAGGCTGCGAATCACTGCCATCAGTTCCATGCGGTTGTTAGTGGTTTTGCGGTAGCCGGCAGAAATCTCTTTCTTATAAATCTTTCCTGCCCTGTCCATATAAGTCAAAACTGCTCCGTAGCCGCCCGGCCCGTCCGGGTTGCCTCTGGCGGCTCCATCTGTGTATATTTTTACGTTCATATTGTTCTCCATTTTACCATGATTGCTTCGCAGTACGGTACGTTCGCACTCAGGGCTCTCCCCAGCTTCGCTGGGTCCCTCCTCAGTGCATCCATAATTGTTCTGCAATAAACTTCAATTGATTTTTACATTTATCTACTGATTTATTTACGCTCACTCTCACCCGGTCTATCACCTTAGTTTCTCCTTCTTTTAACAATGCCATGGGCTTTGATTCAAAAGATGAAATCCGTCCAGAACCTAAAAAATCATCCAGCATAACCAAGTGATTTTCCGGATTGTTTGTTGACAGCAATGTTCTGTGCTTTGATATAATATCATAAACTTTATTCAAATAAACTTTTGTCTGCTGATTTGGCTCATTTCTGGCTCCCGCCACTGTTGACCATCCGCAATGAGTTAGTACAACCATTTGTATTTTAGGGATATTCATATCATTTTCTGGTAAATATTTTCTGAATTCACTTTGTGGATTACTTAAAGTATTCACTAACAGTTCCAAAGACTTGATGGATTGCTGGTCTGGTCTTACTGGAATAACCAACGCGTCTGCCGCATACCAGGCAAGCTGTGTTGCTCCTGCAAAAAACGGTGATGTATCAATCAAACATTTATCCAAATCATTTTCTCTTAATTCTCTTTCAATCTCTGTTTTTAAAGAATATAAAATACTCTTTAACGCTTGCTCTTTTTGCGGGTATTGCAATCCAGCCGTTTGATTAATCGCGGTAATCAATTGTGAGGGCAGCAAATATAATTCTTCTGATGAAGGAATATAATAATTATTTTTTTCTGCAAAATATTGATTGGTGGCTCCAATATATGCAGCAACTCTCGTTGCCTTTCCCAACCCGGGAACTAAATACGGCAGCAACATATCTTTCACATTTATCTGCTGTCCGGCATAATAATTATTATCATAAAAATAGGACAAATTTCCCTGAGGGCAGGTGTCAACGGCCAGCAAATTATCTACTAAATAGCTCAAATTAAAAGACAGCGTTGTCTTACCAATTCCTCCTCGTAAATTGCACATTGCATAAAGTCTCTGTTTGGGCAGTTCAATGGCTTCTGCCTCATTGTTAGCAATAGCATACTGTCTATTAAGGATTGTATCAACTGACATAATCATTTTTCCTTTTTCTTTAATTAGTTTTACACTTTTCTTATTCCTATGTAAAACTAATTAAATTATACACCATTTACTCACAATGTCAACGCCATACCCTTCCATTCCAAAGTTTTTATTTCAGTTTCCATTCCTGATTCTCCCCCTCCACCACAAGAATTTTATCCCGGATAGAAGCATTCCTAGGAAAATCACGGTACTCTTCAATCAATTCATAATGCTTCCACATATGCATGGGCACAAGATAGCGAAATTTCACATGTTCCGTAAAATAATCAATCCCCAGATACTTGTCCTCTTCCTGCCTTGCGTCCAGCGTTACAAAGGCCGCATCCATCTCCCGGCCGGCCAGCAGAGCAATCTGCTCTTTGTAAGTCTTCTCCTGATATGCGTTAAATTCTTCCGGCTCTCCTTCCCATCTCCACCAGTTTAAATCGCCTGCATGATAAATGGTCCTGCCGGAAACCGTCACCAGAAACGCCACGCCGCTGTCTGTGGACAGCAGAGTTTCCACGGTAATATCATCTACCTCATATCTCTCTCCTGGTTTTACATAGGTGATTTTCTCCCTGAGCTCCTCTTCCAGTCCCAGCCGTCTCCATACCGAATTCCCCAATTTTTTCTTGATTTCTTTTGCAAAAATATAGTGAATATTTTCATATCTCTCCCTCCACTTTAACACTTCTGTGTCAAAATGGTCTCTGTGGCTGTGGCTTGAAAACACATAAATGGGCGTCTCTTTCGGAAATTCCGGCATCCTTCCCTGATAGACACAGGAAGGAATTTTGTCGCCTTTATAGTAATCAAACACCAGCACTTTTCCGTCTGTCTCCACACAGAAAGCGCTGTGATGTATATAAGTAACCTTCATATTTTCCACCAAGCCTCAAGCGAAAATGCCTGCATTTTCATTTGAGGCGCAAACACAAAGAGTGAAAGATGTGTGTTTGCATTTTACCCTTTCTTCTTTTTTCTTTCACCCTTTCCACCATTCTCAATCCAGACTCAAACTTTCCAAGTCTTCCGGAATATAGAGATTTCCGTGAAAGAACTGCTTCCCTTCTTCATAATACAGCTCTTTTCTGTTCTGGATATTCTCGTCTTCCGTGTGGTACAATACAAGATTTTTTACACCCAGCCCCTCCGCCAGTTCGCAGGCATCTTTCACAGTGGAATGATGTTTCTCATAAGGTTTAAAAACATCTGCCTGCCCGTAAAGGCAAAATGCCTCATGGAGCAGCCATTTGCTGTTTTCTACATAAGCTCTCTCGCATTCTTTGTAAGGCTCGTCTCCGCAGCAGGTAAATTTTTCTCCATTCCCCAAATCCATGGTGAATCCAAACTGTTTTGCCTTGGTGGAGTGGATGTCAAAAAACGTCACCTGCCTGCCAAGCACCTGCCGCCGTTCCCCGTCTTCCACCGGAATCAAATGCAGCCTGTCCCCGATAAATCTGGTCTCCTGCTCCCACAGCAGTTTACAGGAAATGTCCTGAATCAATGAAATCACTTCACTGTGGCCGTAAATATGAGCTTCTCCCTGATATACGCCCTGGTTCATGGAGTGGCACAGCAGACGTACCATCCAGATGACTCCCATAATGTGGTCCACATGTTTGTGGGTCACAAAAATTTCCGTGATATCGGTCACATCCAGCTTAGCGCATTTTAATTGGCGGAGAATTGTATTTCCTCCGCCGCCATCCACCAGCAGATGTTTTCCCTCTTCACTCAGCACAAAACACGTATTATAGCATTCTGTCACAAGAGCATGTCCCGTTCCCAGCATTGTAAGTTCCATTTTTCTCACCGCTTTCTGTACATTTACAACTGTTTATATCATATCACAGCATATCCCATGTCCGCAACTTGAATCAGAGACACAAAACTGCATAGTGCAAATCTACAACTGACATCTTACAAATATCTTACGTCCTCGTAAGACTAAAGCAGAAAATGTAAGTCTTATCTATGGAAACAGAGATGGATTTCATCTACACTAATTTATAGATGATACAGAAAGGAGAAAACAATATGAAAGGAAAAATATTTGCTGCTATAGTATCTGTGTTGATTTTAGGCGTATGTTTTGCCGGAGGCTTGTACTATCTGGAAAACCATGATGAGTTTTTTTATTCTAAAATCGACAACAGCAGGATGCGGGAATTGCCTCCAAATGAAGATATGAAATATGAATATACTTTAGACTGCTATAATAAAAACGGCAGAAAGCGGGAATTAGATTTTAAAACTTCCCGAAAACTCAAGGAAAATGCTTACATATTGCTGGAGGTAAGGTCTTTAGGCGTTCACAAATGGGAAGAGGTCCAATATAAGGATTTACCGCAAAAAGTACAAGAAAAGCTCAAGTAGGCCAAGGCTAATTTCCGCAGCCGAAAAAAAGATGCTCACATCATTGCCCGCACATAAATCAGGGACCGAAGGCGGAATCGTAACCTCTGCCTCCGCGTCCCTGAAAAATTCTGACGCATATCTATATAATAATACACACCAGTCCGCCGTTGCTGTCATTGACAATCTTCTGCATCGTGTCCTGCAGCTTTACCTGACTCTCATCGTCCATCATGGTAATTTTACTGCGGATTCCATCCTCCACCAGCTCCCCGATGGATTTTCCAAATATATTCGTCTGCCAGATTCCCTCTTCCTGCTCTCTGGACGTTTTGATATATCCAATCAAATCCTGGGCCTGCTCCTCGCTTCCGATAATAGGCGCAATCTCTGTCTCAACATTAGCTTTAATCATATGTATGGAAGGAGACTGCGCTTTGATTTTCACACCGAACTTGTTGCCGTGGCGAATCAGTACCGGCTCCTCAATCTCAATATCCGTAAGCTGCGGCGTCACCACTCCGTATCCTTTCTGCTTTACTGCCTCCATAGCGCTGCCCACTTTGTCGTACTCCCGCTTCATGCCAGACAGCTCTTTAATCATGGAAATCAACTGATATTCCCCGGAAATGGGAACTCCCGTCAGCTCGCTCATATTTTCATAATAATACTTCTGGTCGATGTCAAATATAAT
>JAAWLS010000139.1 GCA_022798035.1 Lachnospiraceae bacterium
TTTTCTTGGATTTTCAATTTTATTCATGATATAATATAAAAATGTACGCGAAGGCAATAAAACGTACAAAAGTATGAAGTTAGAAAGGAGAGGGAACATGTATCAGTTTACAGATGATTGTCTGACAGGAATTGCACAGATTGATAATGAGCATAGAAAATTATTTGAGTTAATTAATAAGACCATGGATTTATTACATAATGAAGTGCTTCAGGATAAATACCATCAAGTGAGGGAGGTATTAGAAGAGCTGAAAGATTATGCGGATATCCATTTTGCCAATGAGGAAGCATACATGGCGGCAATTAACGACCCGGAACTTATCATCCAGCAGAAACAGCACATGGCATTCCGGGAGAAAATAGATATATTGGATATCTCTAATATTGACGAGCTGGAAGAACAGCATGGAACGTTAGAGGAGCTGCTGCAATATTTGGTGCGGTGGCTGTACCAGCATATTTTGAGCAGCGACATTTTGATTGGAAAAATGCCTCCGGCAGAGGAATGGCGGGCAAAGGAGAATCCCTGTGTATTTACGGAAGAATATGTAACAGGAATTCCTTTGATTGACGGAGAACATGAGACTTTGTTTGAGATTATCGGTGAGGCAAATGCTCTGGTAAAGGCGGAACTTCTTCATGATAAGTACGATGAAATCGTGGGAATTATAGATAAACTGAAAGATTACACCAACGAGCATTTTCGTGATGAAGAAGAATATATGGAAGGCATCAATTATCCTGGACTGGAAGCGCAGAAAATGGCGCATCAGGCTTTTGTGACGAAACTTGCGGAAATTAGTCTGGAGCAGCTGGATGAGAATCAACAGGAATATTTAGAAGAATTGATGGAATTTCTGTTTGGATGGCTGTCGAACCATATTTTGAAATCAGACAAATTAATTGCAGAAGTGGAAGGGTAAGGAGGCGGAACAGATGGAAAAGATATTTTTTGGAAAGAACCGAAACGGGGAAGAGACATGGCTGTACACATTGAAAAATAAAAATGGGACAGTGATAAAAGTATCAGACCATGGAGCAACGCTGGTGTCCCTTCTTGTGCCGGACAGAGAGGGCAGTATGAAAGATGTGGTTCTGGGTTATGACGAGGCTTCGGAATATGAAAATCATACCTGCTATTTTGGCGCAACTGTGGGAAGAAACGGGAACCGCATTGAAAAAGCCCAGATGGTAATAGATGGAGTATTGTGGAAGATTCCGGCAAATGAAGACGGAAACAGCCTTCACAGCGGTCCCAATGGGTTTGAGGGAGTATTGTGGAAAGTAAAAGGCCATACAGAGAACAGTATCACCTTTGCTCACTTGAGCACAGAGGAAGAACAGGGATTTCCGGGGAATCTGGAAGTGGAAGTCACCTATACACTGACTGAGGAGAACGCAGTGGAAATTGCTTATCAGGGCAGGGCAGATAAGACTACGGTTATGAATTTTACGAATCATTCGTATTTTAATCTGGGCGGACACGAGAGCGGTAAAGTGGTGAACCAGAAACTGCAGATTTTCGCAGACAGTTATAATCCCATGAGGGAGGGTTCCATTCCAACAGGAGAGATTGCAGCAGTGGAAGGAACGCCTATGGATTTCAGGGAGATGAAGCCAATCGGACAGGAGATAGAGGCAGATTTTGAACAGTTAAAACTGGCGGGAGGTTACGACCACAATTATGTGCTCAGTTCTAAAGCCGGGGAAATGAAGGAGATGGCAAGGGCTTACTGTGAAGAGACGGGAATTGCCATGGAAGCCTTTACGGAGTGCTGCGGCGTACAGTTCTATGCAGGTAATTTTATTGGAAATCAAGTGGGAAAAGGAGGAGCATCTTACTGCGACAGATGCGGATTCTGCCTGGAGTCGCAATTTTATCCCAATGCTGTAAATGAAAAACATTTTCCATCCCCTCTTGTGAAGGCAGGAGAGACATTTACCACTAAGACTATCTATCGTTTTTCTGTCAGAGAATAGAGGAATGATTTATGGAAAACAAATTATCGGATGATTTTACCCAGGGAAGCATTGCTGGGAAATTGATAAAATTTATGGTGCCTATTTTGGGGGCGTTGATTTTACAGGCAATGTACGGTGCAGTGGATTTGCTGGTGGTGGGCCAGTTCGGCACCAGTGCGGGAATCTCTGCAGTGTCCACCGGAAGCAATATGATTAATCTGGTTACGTTTATCATCGCTGGTCTGACGATGGGAGTGACAGTGTTAATCAGCCGATATCTGGGAGAGCGGACACCGGAGAAAATAGGAAAAGTCATTGGCGGGGCAGTTGCTTTCTTTCTTTTGCTGGCGGTTGTCTTGATGGTGCTCCTGCTGATATTTGCTCCGGTTTTTTCCGGCTGGCTGAATGCGCCCAGAGAGGCTTATGATTTGACGGTTGTCTATGTGCGTATCTGTGGCGCGGGGCTGGTATTTGTGGTGGCCTACAATGTCATCAGCGGAATTTTCCGGGGGCTTGGAAACTCAAAGCTGCCTCTGATTTTTGTGGCCATTGCCTGTGGAGTAAATATTGCGGGAGATTTGCTGTTTGTGGCGGTACTGCACATGAACGTGGCAGGCGCGGCTCTCGCTACGATTTTGGCGCAGTTTGTCAGCGTGGCGATATCTCTGGTTATCATCCGCAGACAGCCGCTTCCATTTTCAGTGACATGGAGAGATATTGGATTTAATCCGGAGATTAAATATTTTCTGAAATTAGGATTTCCAATTGCATTGCAGGATTTGCTGGTGAATATTTCGTTTTTGATTTTGTGCGCGATTGTAAATGGAATCAGTCTGGAGGCTTCCTCTGGCTATGGAATTGCCCAGAAGGTTACGGCATTTGTCATGTTGATTCCGTCCTCGCTGATGCAGTCCATGTCGTCTTTTGTGGCTCAGAATGTAGGTGCGGGAAAGGAAGAGCGCGCGAAAAAAGCTATGGTGACAGGCATGGTGATTGGCGCATGTATCGGAGTGTTTATTTTTGCCCTGACCTTCTTCCGGGGCGACGTGCCGGCCGCACTGTTTACCTCTGACCCCGGCTATGCAGCCAGAGCGGCGGAATATTTGAAAGGATTCAGTCCGGAAGCCATTTTGACGTGTCTGGTGTTCAGCTATATCGGTTATTTTAACGGTCATGGAAAGACGATGCCGGTAATGATTCAGGGGATTACATCCTCCTTTTTGATGAGAGTTCCGCTGTCTTATTTGTTCAGTATTCAGCCAGGGGCAAACCTGGTGACAATCGGCCTGGCGGTGCCGATTACTTCAATATACGGAATACTTTTCTTCACGGTGTGTTATCTTGTATTCCAGAGAAAACGAAAGCAGTCAGTATAGTGAAATAATTCAGGCACAGTACGCTTTAAGCGTACTGTGCCTGAATATTGTAAAAGAGTAAAAAATATCTTTATTTATTGCTTCTTCTCCAGATATGCATTTTTTCTGCCTCTTTAATCAGTTCATCTCGGAAATCAGGATGAGCTACGGAGATAATTGCCTCGCATCTCTGCCATGCAGATAATCCTTTTAAGTTTACTTTTCCATATTCTGTCACCACATAATGAACATTTGCTCTTGTGTCTGTGACAATGGAGCCTGGATGAAGGGTGGGCAGGATTCTGGATTTTAACTCTCCGTCCTTGGTCTTGAAGGTGGAGGAGCAGCAGATAAAGCTTTTGCCGCCGTTAGATAAATAAGCGCCAAGTACGAAGTCAAGCTGTCCGCCGGCTCCGCTGATATGTTTGATTCCAGAGGATTCAGAACTTACTTGTCCGAATAAGTCAATATCCACAGCATTGTTGATGGACATAAAGTTGTCCAGAGCTGAGATAGAGCGGATATCATTGGTGTAGCTTACCGGAGCGCTTAATAATTCTGGGTTGTCGTCCAGATAGTCGTACATTTTCTTTGTTCCGGCGCCGAAGGCATAAGCTTGACGGAAACGGTCAATATTCTTCTTGGAGCCGTTGATTTTGCCGGATTTTGCAATATCCACAAAAGCATCCACGTACATTTCTGTATGTACACCCAAGTCTTTTAAATCAGATTCAGCAATCAGAGAACCAACTGCATTGGGCATACCGCCGATGCCAAGCTGCAGGCATGCGCCGTTTGGAATTTCTTCTACAATCAGCTCAGCCACTGCTTTGTCCACATCTGTGGCAGGTCCGCCGACACCCAGTTCTCCGATAGGAGGATTCTCTCCCTCTACGATAAAGTCCACGTCAGAAATGTGAACACTGTTTTCAAATCCGCCCAGACAGCGGGGCATGTTTTCATTGACTTCCACGATAATCTTTGCTGATTTTTCACAGACAGCAGCCATATGAGAAGCATTGGGACCAAAGTTAAAGAAACCATGCTTATCCATAGGTGATACCTGGAACATAGCCACATTGTTGGGAACGATGGACTCTCTGTAATAGCGGGGCAGTTCAGAATAACGGATGGAAGAATAGTAAGCACATCCCCGGTTGATAAGTTTGCGTTCAATTCCGGACATATGCCAGGAATTCCAGGTGAAATGCTCCCCAGCGTCTTCACGCTCAAAAATTGCCAGCGGTTTTAAGAGAATACCGCCGCGAAGGTTAATGTCCTCTAATTCGTCGGTGCGCTCTGCCAGTGCCCGGTCTAACAAATCCGGAGTGCCGTTGCACCATCCGTAATCTACCCAGTCGCCGGATTTTACGACTTTTACAGCCTCTTCTGCCGTAACTAGTTTCTGCTGATATTCCTGTGCGTAATCCATGGTTAAAACCTCCCTGAGATTAAATTTTAATTGTTAAATATGTAACACACTTTCATACTAGCATTTTTCCAGGCATGGGTCAATAAGAGAGGGAAAAACAAAACTAAAAATTGTTGCGTATTTGTTTATTTCTGTATTATAATTAAGAAGAAATTTCTCAGATTTGAAGGAGGAAGAGGGAATGGAAGCGGCAGGAAAATTTAAGTATAAGGATAAAGCTGAAAGATACCGTAAAATGAATCGGTTTAATCTCATAGTAGTTACCTCTGCTTTATTTATTTTTTTGGCATTTATATGGATGGAAATGGTAATGGGAAGCATAAACACCGTAACGGTGGGAGCAAATACAGTGGTTATCATTTTGTCAATAATTGCAAATTTCGTAATATATTACAGGGATAAGGCAGGAAATCTTCTGAAGCTGATGATGGCAGTGGAAATTGGGTTTGAATTTTTGATGATGGCAGCTCAGACGGAAGCGGCATTTATCGACATTACGCTGCTGGGGGTTCTGGCGGTGGTGATTCCCTATTATGACAAAAAATTCTGCGTGAGACTGGCAATTACATACGCGGCATTGTACACTTTTGAGGAAGTAGTCAGGAGCTTTAAAGGAACTTTGAATCTGGAAGCTAATTCTATCTGTATGGCGGTGATTGTGTATGCCATTTTTATCATTCTGGCCAGAGTGGGAAGCATTTCTCAGGATTTCAGCGATGATGCCCAGGGCTCTATTGCAGAGCAGAGCGGGAAGCAGGAGATAATGCTGCAGGATATTATCTCTATTTCCAGAACAGTGAAAGAGGAGTCAGATAAAAGCACGGAGCTGGTAAATGAGCTTGTGGATTCTACCCAGGCGGTGGCGCGCAGTATGCAGGAGATTTCAGCGGCCACCAACACGACAGCGGAAAATATTACGGAGCAGAATATTATGACCCGCAATATACAGGAGTCCATAGAAAAGACCAGGGACCATTCCAGGCAGATGGTGGATATTGCCAAAGAGTCGAATGCAAGCATAAAAGAAAATATGAGAATGATGGAGGAATTGAAAGAACATTCTGCGCAGATTGCGGCTACCAACGAGCAGGTAACGGATTCCATGGGAAAACTTCAGACCAAAACGAAGGCAGTGGAAGAGATTGCAGGAATGATTTTAGATATTTCCAGTCAGACGAATCTGCTGGCATTGAATGCTTCCATTGAGAGCGCAAGGGCAGGAGAGGCAGGAAAAGGCTTTGCAGTAGTTGCAGACCAGATACGCCAGCTGTCAGAGCAGACGAGAGCCTCCACGGAGGATATCACAAAGATTGTCAATGAATTAAATGAAAATGCAGACGAAGTAGTCCATTCTGTGGAAAGCTCCGTAGGGGCTACGGTAAATCAAAACAAAATGATTTGCACAGCCGCGGACAGTTTCCTGAAACTGGATTCCAATATTGCGGAGCTGATTTCAGATATCCAGGAGATTGACCAGAGGATTGAGAACTTATCGGATTCCAATAACAAAATTGTAGAAAATATTTCCCACTTGTCTGCAACAACGGAACAGGTAACCGCCAGTGCGGAACATGCAAGTGTTCTGAGCGATAACAATCTGGACTGTGCGGAGCAGACGAAAACGGCGATTCTCACAATAAAAACCACCACAGAGGGAATGGAGCAGTACATATAGGAGATAGAAGGAATAGGTTGTTATTTCTTGATTTGAGCAGAGTCGTTCATTGAGAGAAAACAAATATAATGAAAAGGAGAGAAAGTTATGAGATATCAAGTATTAGGAGACACAATGCCAGCAGTGGAAGTTTATTTTGATGCAGCAGGGGAGACCATGTATACTCAGTCAGGAGGAATGGCATGGATGACAGAAGGCGTGTCCATGGAC
>JAAWLS010000140.1 GCA_022798035.1 Lachnospiraceae bacterium
TCTCCCCATATCTAAAATGCCGGGAAAGCCCGAAAATACGGGCTATACCGACATATAAGAACTTCTAAAGAGATAATCTAAATTCACCATAAATTTTATTTAAAAAGTTTTCGAACAATAGGGGTCCGTGCATCGTTTCCCAATATGAAATGATTCATTCGGATAGCAGGGGAATATAAAGCTTTCAAATTTACTCCTTCTCTTCCATAACGCTCATATAGGCCGGGCGGATAATCTTGTTCATGCCGATAAGTTCTTCCATGCGGTGGGCGCTCCAGCCTACGATTCTGGCAATTGCAAAAATGGAGGTGTATAGTTCCTGAGGAATTCCCAGCATATCATAGACAAATCCGCTGTAGAAATCCACGTTTGGGCTGACACCTTTGAAAATATGGCGTTTCTGAGCAATCAGTTTCGGCGCCAATTCTTCAATGCTGTTGTACAAGAACATGTCGTCCTCCCGCTCTTTCGCCACAGCCAGTTTCTCCACGTACTGTTTGAATACCTGTTCTCTTGGGTCAGACAAGGAATATACAGCGTGGCCCATACCATAAATCAGGCCTTTGTGGTCAAAAACTTCTCCATCTAATATTTTGCTCAGATAAGATTCAATTTCGTCTTTGTCCCGGATATCGCCAATATTGTCCCGAATGTTTTCCATCATTTCCATGACTTTGATGTTGGCTCCGCCGTGTTTCGGCCCTTTCAGGGAAGACATTGCGGCGGCAATGGAAGAGTAGGTGTCAGAGCCGGAAGAAGTAACTACTCTTGTGGTGAACGTAGAGTTATTTCCGCCTCCGTGTTCCATGTGCAGCAGCAGAGCCACATCCAGTACCTTAGCTTCCAGCTTGCTGTATTTCTTGTCTGGCCGCAGCATCATCAAAAGATTCTCTGCGGTGGACAGCTCTGGCTCCGGCCTGTGTATGTACATGCTGTCATCATTTTCATAGTGGTTGTAAGCGTGATATCCGTAGACTGCCAGCATGGGGAAAATGCTGATTAATTCAATACACTGCCGTAAACTGTTGCTGATGACTTCCGGAGAATTAAGCTGGCTGTCGTAGGAGGCTAGGGTTAGAATACTGCGGGTCATAGAGTTCATAATGTCTCTGGTGGGAGCCTTCATGATGACGTCCCGCGTGAAGTTTGTGGGAAGCGTTCTGCACTGAGCCATAATAGCACAGAATTCCCGCAGCTCTTCCTCTGTCGGCATCTCTCCAAACAGCAAAAGGTAGGCAGTCCGCTCAAAGCCAAATCCATCTTCCCGCATTCGCTTCACAAGATTCTGCACATTATAGCCCCGGTACCACAATTGGCCGTCGCAGGGAGTTTTCACTCCGTCCACGTCCTGGAATGATACAATCTTAGAAATGGTAGTAAGACCAGTGAGCACACCTTTTCCATTCATGTCGCGCAGTCCCCGGTTTACCCCGTATTTTTCAAATAATGTATCTGAAATACTGTCGTTTTTCTTACAGATGGCTTCCTGCCGGATGGCATAATTCATCAATTCGTTTTCATTTCTCATATATTTACCTCCTTTGCGCAAAGCATTTTTCATATTTTGGTTGACTTTTTCGGAAACTTGGAGCAGGATTTTCCGTTCCCCCTCCGTCACCTCGTTTAAGATAATGTTATACATTTGTTTCCGAAGGTTTATCACCTGACTGACAATGGCGTCTGCCTTGTCTGTCAGCATCAGGTGCACACAGCGGCGGTCTCTGCTGTCCTGCACTGTGTGGATTAACTGCTGTTTTGTCATCCGGTCCACAGACTGGGAAATATGGCCTTTATTAAACAGATTGAGATTGTGAATATCTTTTGCGGTGTTGCGTTCTCCTGATTTGTGGAGAAAATATAGAATGTCGATGTCAATTTTGCGCAGATGATATTCGCTGCGCAACGCTTCAATTTTCCGATTATATAATGTTTGAAATTGTGTTCCCTGCAGAAGGCCTTCAATCATCCAGTCCATGGAATTCACCTCATAGTTTAATTTTAAACTAATATATCATGCGTTCTCAGAAAAATCAAGGAAAATTTTTGAGAGGTGATTTGACTGCAGGCTGTAAATGCCTTTTTCTTCCACTTCAATGGTGTTTCATCCGTAAGATTTCATGGATTCTCTTTTTTTTACGTGATATAATAAATTTATCGAAACCTGTACGGTAAGTTTTGACAAAAGGCGCAGAAAGCGCCGTTCATCTGATGATAAGGTTCCGGAAGGGGTTCCTGTCATATAGCTTGTAGTCATGGTCGGGCCGTAGGGAAGGAGTGCGGTATGAAATTTGGAGAAATTGTGGCTCCCACCATTAAGGAGCTTTTTGTACAGCGGATTGAGGGGATGATTTTATCCGGGGTGTTAAGGCCCGGAGACAGCCTTCCCACAGAGCGGGAGTTGGCAGATGAAATGAAGATTAGTAAGACGATGATTCACGAGGGAATCCGCGAACTTTCCAGACTTGGATTTTTGGATGTGGTGAGCCGCAAAGGTGTGATGGTGGCAGATTATGCGCAGAACGGCAACCTGGACACCCTTATGGCTATTATGCGTTACAACGAAGGACGTCTGGATGAAAAAACCATGGGGAGTCTGCTGGAGGTGCGGGGATTTTTGGAATGCCCTGCTTTGGAAAAGCTGGCAGAGCGCCATACAAAAGAAGATTTGGAACTGCTGGAGAAATTGCTGGAGGAAGCCCGCAATGTTCCAAAAGACGATATTCCAGCTTTGGCGAATGCGCTGTTTCGCTTTCACAGAGCTATCATTTTTCTCAGTGGAAATACTATAACACCCTTGATTTTTAATGCATTTATGTCGGCCAGCCTTGCGTTTTGGAAAGATTATATCCGGATTACCGGTGCAGAAGCCAGCCTGAAGCAGTTAGAAGATTTTTTGTACTGCATTCGTCACAACAATGGAAAAGAGGCGGCGCGGATGCTGCAGGAGGGCCTGAAGAAATTCCCCTGTGATTCCCTGATTTCAGCGCCTGCAGACTGACAGGGGAGAATGCCTGAATTGTCACTGTATCAAAAGATTATCCCCGAAAACTTGAGAGATAAGATTCGGGGATAATCAGAATAAATGTTAAAGTTTTGTTTTTCCATGGATGTTCTTCAGAGATAGGGAGATTAATCCTTGCTGTTCCAATTTCTGAAGGGTTTCTTCCTGTTCCGGGGTCAATTTCCAACTATAGACCTGAGCCTCATAATCAACGATTACGGAGTTGGTCTTGACAATCATGTAAAATAGAGGGGCGGCTTCTTTGGGAATATCTGACAGTGTCTTTATGTCCTCCTGCAGTTCCAAAAGGGCGTTCAGGTGTCCGTTCAGACATTCGAAAACCTCTCCGTTGGCGTCGATAATACAGGGACAAAATCCTTGCGGTTTGGCTTTGTATTTCGTAATAAATTCTTGTAATCTCATAATCTACCTATCCTTATAGTCATTAAATATCTGGGCAGTGTTCCAGGAAATAGGCCTCTGCCTCAGCGCTCCAAAGGCCGTTATTTTTTTCCACTAGTTCCTTTAAAGCAGCGCCCACGGAGCTCTCGCCTGAAAAATTCTGCACGTCAGTGAGAGGGAAATTTTTCTGGGAGTAGACAATCTTCTTACCTCCGGGGAGTTCTGGTATTTTGAGGATGGAATCGCACACATCGTTCAGACCCAGAATGTGGGTTGCAATTTTGGAAAGGTTGACAGTCTTTTGCTCAATGCAGGCAATGGCGTCTTTCATATCCTGGGTATTGCTTCCGCTGGTTCCCACAAAATGTGTGGCATTGTAATGCAGGTTGTAAAAATTCATTCTGGCAGAAAATTTGGAGTCTGCAGGACCTGCAAAAAAGTTCAGACATCCGTCTCCAGCCAGAAGAGCTTCCGCTTTTGTAACCATATCTTCCTGGGCTACCATAAGGAAAATATCGTCGAAGCCTTGCTGGCCCGGAGTATATTTTTTTAATTCTTCCACAAAGTCACTGCCTTTTGGAGTCAGCACATAGTGGAGTTCTACGCCATATTTTTTGGCTTCTTCCGGAGAGTAGAGTTCCCTGCTTCTGTCTAATTTAGCCTGTGTGCTTCCGGTCACTATAAGCACGTCTGGCCTTCTGCTGTTGTGGATGGCATAGTCAACGGCAAGAGAGCCGATGGGGCCTGTTCCGCCCAGAATAGCCATTGCCCCGTGCTCTTTCACGCCCATGGTATGGTCGTATTCGTTTCTGTCTCTCAAATGGAAATTGGCTTTAAAGCCGGCAATCACACAGGAGAGAGGCTCTACCAGTGCGCCTTCAAAAAAACTCTCCCCACGGTAGGGCAAAAGGCACCCTTTTTCGATGGCCTCGTTCATAATAATTACTTTTGTGGCCTCTCCGCCTACATAGGGAAAAGAATATCCCAGGGAAAATGTGTCGGCCCGGCCTAAATTGGGCTGTGCTACGAATTTGTCGCCCGGTTTGTAGAGGTGCTGCCATTTTTTACCTACGGCTTCAATTACACCGCAGAATTCATGTCCCATAATGACAGGGTTCTCCTCCAGATGTTCCGGCAGTTTTTTGTGCTTGGAGCCTTGATTTGCCACCTTATAAGTGGACATGCACAGACTGTCTGTTACAATGCGAGCCTGTATTTCATCATCGCCCATAGCCGGAAGTTCAAATTCTTCCAGTCTTAAATCTTTTACGCCATAGATGCGTACGGCTTTTGTTTTCAAATGATTCACCCTTTCTGTTATGTAATATTTACAATTTCTGACAGTATTTTTGTGTTAAGATGTGTTTATTAGGCAACAGTTCAGTTTACGCTTTTGTTTATAATCTAACGTTTCCTCAGCCGAAATGAATCGTGCAGAATTTGTGCAGACAGGATTTTCCAGATTTATCCTGGCTGGCTGAACTGATATGTAAAGTATAGCACAAAACTATTGAATCCCAAACTCTTTTTTTGTACAATGGAAAGGAAAAATGATATGGAAAGGAAGGCGGTTATGAGTAAATCCAACTGTCGCAAAAGCGAATTTTCACGTAAGATGTTTCTATGGGTTATGACAACGGGCCTTTTGCTGTCGGCAGGGTGCGGAAATAAAAATGTACCCCAGGAAAATCAAAACACACAGGCTGCAGAGAGCCAAAATAAGCAGGGAACAGAAAGCCAAAACAACCAGGAAACAGAGAGTCAAAACAATCAGGGAACAGAAAGCCAAAACAATCAGGGAACAGAAAGCCAGGATAAGCAGGGAAACGGAAATCAGAATGCATCGCTGGAAATCGGAGAGGCGGAGGCAAAAAACACCGCATTGCAGCATGCAGGACTGACAGAAGGAGACGTGACATTTCTGAAAGTGAAACTGGAGTATGAGGATGGAAAGCCGGAATATGAAATAGAATTTGTCACAAGCGATAAAAGATATGAGTACGAAATCCGCGGTCTGGACGGGGCAGTTTTGGAGAGTTCCCAGGAGCCTATTGAACAGGTAAATTTGTCTGGAGAAGGAATTATCACCACAGACCAGGCCAAGGCGGCCCTTCTTGACTATGCCAAGATGACGCCGGAACAGGTGACTTACACAAAAATCAAACTGGATAAAGATGACGGAGTTACTCAGTATGAAATTGAATTTTATGCTGAAGGCAGAGAGTACAGCGGTGAGGTAAACGCTGTCACCGGAGAAGTCCTGGAACTGGAGATGGAATAGAGGAAAGGGAGAATCATGACAAAAGAGGAACTTGCTTTGGAAATCATAGAGCGTTTAAAAAAAGAATATCCTGATGCGGGATGTACTTTGGATTACAACCAGGCATGGAAATTACTGGTAAGCGTTCGTCTGGCAGCCCAGTGCACTGACGCAAGAGTAAACGTTGTGGTGCAGGAACTTTACGGCAAATATCCGGATGTGGACGCATTGGCGGAGGCTTCCCCAGAGGACATTGAAGCCATTGTAAAACCCTGCGGCCTGGGCCGCAGCAAAGCAAGGGATATCAGCAAATGTATGAAAATGATACGGGATGAATACGATGGAAAAATACCCGAGGATTTTGATGCACTGCTGAAACTGCCGGGTGTGGGAAGAAAGAGTGCAAATCTTATTATGGGAGATGTGTTTGGAAAACCTGCCATTGTGACTGACACCCATTGCATCCGCCTGGTCAACCGCATAGGATTAGTGGATAATATCAAAGAACCGAAAAAGGTGGAAATGGCGCTGTGGAAATTGATACCGCCGGAAGAAGGAAGCGATTTCTGCCACCGTTTGGTGTACCATGGCAGGGATGTGTGCACCGCAAGAACCAGCCCTCACTGCGAGCTTTGCTGCCTCAGTGATATTTGCGGGAAAAACGGAATATAGCGTATACAGGCAATTGGGAACGCAGTAGAATATACAACAGAGAAGGAGTAAAACATGGCAAAAATAAAACCTTTTTGTGCAATTAGACCTACCAGGGAGAAGGCAGATAAAATAGCTGCCCTTCCCTATGACGTGTATAACCGCCAGGAGGCGAAAGCAGTTGTCAAAAAGCATCCGGAGAGTTTTCTGAAAATAGACCGTGCGGAGACACAGCTTGAAGATACGGTAGACACATATGCTCCGGAAGTATACCAGA
>JAAWLS010000141.1 GCA_022798035.1 Lachnospiraceae bacterium
CAGATTTATGATTTGTTTGCCATCCGTATTATTGTAAATTCTGTCAAAGACTGTTATGCGGCCCTTGGGGTCATTCATGAGATGTATAAGCCGATTCCGGGACGTTTTAAAGATTACATCGCCATGCCGAAGCCCAATATGTACCAATCTCTGCATACCACATTGATTGGACCTACCGGGCAGCCTTTTGAAATTCAGATTCGTACCTTTGAAATGCACCGGACTGCAGAGTTTGGAATTGCGGCCCACTGGAAATACAAGGAGGTTTCCAATGGAAGCAAAGTGATGGAAAAGAGCCAGGAAGAGGAGAAATTAAGCTGGCTCAGGCAGATTCTGGAATGGCAGAGAGATATGTCAGATAACCGGGAATTTATGAGTCTGCTAAAGAGCGATTTGGATTTATTCTCTGACACGGTATTCTGTTTCACCCCTTCCGGTGATGTGAAGAATCTGCCCAATGGTTCTACGCCCATTGATTTCGCCTATAGTATTCACTCTGCTGTGGGCAACCGGATGATTGGCGCGAAAGTAAACGGAAAATTGGTGAACATTGATTACATTATCCAAAACGGTGACAGAATAGAAGTGCTGACCTCTCAGAATTCCAGGGGTCCCAGCAGAGACTGGCTGAATGTAGTAAAAAGCACGCAGGCGAAGAATAAGATTAATCAGTGGTTTCGAAGTGAATTTAAAGAAGAAAACATTTCCAGGGGAAAGGAACTTCTGGTACAGTACTGCAAGACAAAGAGTATTAATTGGCCGGAATTGAATATCGCTTCTTACCAAGCGCGTATTATGCGGAAATATGGTTTCCGGGACTGGGAATCTGTGCTGGCGGCAGTAGGCCACGGGGGCCTGAAAGAAGGTCAGATTATCAACAAGATGCAGGAGTATTACAGGAAAGACCATAAATTGGCAATAACAGACGAGGCCATTCTGAAAAATGCATCTGGGGAAGGCAGTACAGTTTCTTCTGGAAATAAAGAAAAGGGAGGCCGTTCGCATTCCAAAAGCGGAATTGTGGTGAAAGGGGTGGACGATGTAGCAGTGCGTTTCTCACGCTGCTGTGCTCCGGTGCCGGGAGATGAGATTGTAGGGTTTGTAACCAGAGGAAGAGGAATCTCTATTCACCGCACAGACTGTATCAATGTTATCAATCTCTCAGAACTAGAGAGAGCCAGACTTCTGGATGCAGAATGGCAGGAAGCAGAGGGCGAGACCGGCCGGTATATGGCAGAGATTAAGATATATGGAAACAACCGTACCGGGCTCCTGGTGGATATTAGCAAGATTCTGACGGAACGTCAGATAGATATCGACTCCATTCACTCCAATACCAGTAAACAGGGAGTAGCGACGATTACCCTTGCGTTTGCGATTAAAGGGAAAGAGGAATTAATCAGTCTGATTGATAAAATTCGTCAAGTGGACAGCGTGCTTGATATAGAGAGAACCAGAGGTTGATTCCTCTGGTCAATTTTTTTAGTGAAGGTGATAAAAAATATTCTGCGGCAGGCAGATTCTTTATAATCAAATATATAAGAATATACATTATATTTTAAGTTTTATGCAATGGGAACGATTTTTTAAAAAGGAGAAAAATATCATTTGAGAAAGGATGGGAGAAAACAATGAGAATTGAGCAGTACTGTGTAGGGCAGGTGGCAACAAACTGTTATTTTGCAATCAATGAGGAGACAAAAGAGATGCTGATTATTGACCCGGGGGATTCGGCAGAGATGTTGTCAGAAAAAATTAAGACGAAAGGCCTGAAACCTCAGGCGGTGCTTTTGACTCACGGACATTTTGACCATGCCATGGCGGCAGAAGAAATGGCGGAGAAATTCGGCATCAAAATCTATGCTCATGAGGCGGAGAAAGATACGCTGGAACAGCCCAGAAAAAATGTAGCGATTATGATAGGCCGCAAGGACGTTTACCATGCGGATGTGTATGTAAAAGACGGAGAAATCTTAAATCTGGCTGGAATGGAGCTGAAAGTGCTGCACACGCCAGGGCATACAAAAGGAGGATGCTGTTATTATTTTGAGAGAGAAAAAGTCTTATTCAGCGGCGATACTTTGTTCTGCCAGTCTGTGGGAAGAACAGATTTTCCTGGAGGAAGTATGTCTGAGATTGTGCGTTCCATCAAAGAAAAACTTATGGTGCTGCCGGATGAGGTGAGAGTTTATCCGGGACATATGGATTCGACTACCATTGAGATAGAGCGGGCTGGAAATCCATATTTATAGAGAGAAAAAAGATGATAACAGTTTATTTGAATAAGGCAGATTTTGAGTATGATATCCATTCCCTGGTGAAGGCTTTTTATGCCGGAGAGGATGTAAAAGTGTTTGCAGACAGAGAGAAAATCCAAAAACTGCAGAAAGAACAGTTTCTGCTGTTTCACATGGAAATTTTCTATCGCCGGGACAGGATAGAAATTTTTTTATATATCCCTTTGAGGCGGGATGGGGTCGGACAGGCGGTCAAAGACGCAGAAGAAATGCGCCGGGAAGCAGAGAAGGAATCAGAACATTATATGCTGCAGAGACAGGCAGTGGTAAAGACTGATTTTTCTGAGCGGAAAGAGACGAAGAATCAGTTGAAGCAATGTCTGTATCAGCTGCTGTCAGAGTATACGGGAACAAGTCTTCCATGGGGAACTTTGACGGGGATTCGCCCTGTAAAAATTCCTACGCTTATGCTGGAACAGGGAAAAGAAGAAGCAGAAATCAAAACTTATATGACAGAAACTTATCTTGCCTCTGAGCAAAAGATAGATTTGAGCATTGAGATTGCAAAACGGGAAATGGAACTGCTGCGGCAGATTGACTATCAGAATGGGTACAGTCTCTACGTGGGCATTCCATTTTGTCCCAGTATTTGCTCTTACTGTTCTTTTTCCTCCTCTCCGATTGGAGCTTGGGAGGAGAGGGTGGATGACTATCTCACAGCTTTGGAGCGGGAAATAGACTTTACAGCCGATGCTTGCAGAGACAGAAAGCTGAATGCAGTTTATATTGGCGGAGGAACCCCAACCACTTTATCGTCTTCCCAGCTGGACAGATTGCTGTCAAAAATAAAAAGAAGTTTTAATTTTTCTAATCTTTTGGAGTACACCGTGGAAGCTGGAAGGCCCGACAGTATTACCAGGGAGAAGCTGGAAGTGCTGCGCAGTTATGGGATTTCCCGTATTTCCATCAATCCTCAGACGATGAAACAGGAGACGCTGGACCTTATCGGACGCAGGCACAGTGTGGAACAGACCCTGGAGAGCTTTTCTCTGGCCCGGGAAATGGGATTTGACAATATCAATATGGATTTGATTGTGGGCCTGCCGGAGGAAACACCGGAGGATGTGAAAAATACGCTGGAGCAGGTGAAAATGCTGGCTCCGGATAACCTGACAGTCCATTCTCTTGCAATCAAGCGGGCGGCACGGCTGAAAATGTTCCCGGAGGATTATAAGGGAATGAAAATGTCCAATACCTGGGAAATCATTGATTTAACGGCGGATTATGCCAGGAAAATGGGACTTGTCCCCTACTATTTGTACCGGCAGAAAAATATGGCGGGAAATTTTGAGAATGTGGGATATGCGAAGCCTGGAAAGGCAGGGCTCTACAATATTTTGATTATGGAGGAGGTCCAGAATATAGCGGCCTGCGGTGCGGGAAGCATTTCAAAGCGGGTGTATCCTGACGGACGGATTGAGCGGTGCGAAAATGTAAAAGATGTCGCCCAGTACATAGAGAGAATCGACGAAATGGTGGAAAGAAAGCGCGCATTGCTCTTTTGGGGCGTCTAAAATAGATAGCGGTTGACAAGCAGGAACAGCAGATTTTATAATAATTACAACATAAATAAAAGTGACTGAACGCGCAGATTTGAATGATTCAATCATGTAAGCAGGGGGTAACATTGAGATGAAAAGCATTCGAACCAAAATCACAGTATCTCTTATTTTGACTGTTCTGATTGGGCTGGCAGCGTCTGGTTCATCCAGCATTATGCTGAACTACAACAATACTATGGCTACAGTGGAACGGATGATGAGTCAGACGGCAGTTTTAGCGGCAGGACGTGCACAGCAGGAACTTGAGGTATATAAGAACGTTGTCATGGAAGTGGGGTGCATTCCCCAGCTGTCTGACCCAGAGACATCGATAGAAGAAAAACAGGCGATTATTGACGAGCGTGTTTCCATGCATGATTTCCAGAGAGGAAATATTGTTGGCGCAGATGGTATCAGTATTTTTGACGGAAATGATTACTCAGACCGTGAATATGTGCAGCAGGCCATGCAGGGAAATGTTTTTGTGTCAGAACCTTTGATTAGTAAAGTCACAGGGGAATTGTCCATTATGGTAGCAGCGCCTTTGTACACCGAGGGGAAATATGGGGAAGCTATTGTAGGTGTTGTGTATTTTGTTCCCAATGAAACTTTTTTGAACGATATTGTGTCAGCCATTCAGATTGGTGAAAACAGCAGAGCATATATGATTAATAAGTCCGGTAGTACGATTGCAGACATCACTCTTGATACCATTACGGTTCAAAATATAGAAGCAGAAGCTGAGAGTGATTCTTCACTGCGGGAACTGGCGGCCATCCATGCCGAGATGCGCCAGGGGAAAAATGGATTCGGAAGTTATACGAGCGGAGAGGATAAAATGTTCGCGGCTTATGCTCCCGTGGAGAATACAGACGGCTGGAGTATTGCGGTGACTGCGCCGCAGCTCAACTATCTGGCTTCCACCCGGGATGCAATGGTTATCAATATTGGGGTGATGGCAGGCTCCATGCTGATTTCCATTATTGTTGCGCTGGCACTTGCCCGCAATATCGGCAGGCCGATGAAGGCTTGTGTGAATCGGATGAAGCTGCTGGTAGAGGGAGATTTGGAGACGCCGGTGCCTGAGGTTCGCAGCAAAGATGAAACGGGTATGCTGGTCAGGTCAACCGAGGCTTTGGTGGAAGGGCTGCGTATTGTTATCAATGATATCAGCTATCTGCTCAACGAGATGGCAAATCAGAATCTGGATGTTCATACGAAACATGAGGAAGTATATGTGGGCAGCTTTCAGGATATTTTGGTTTCCATGCGCAATATGAGAGTAGGGCTGAGCGGCGCCATGCGCCAAGTCAACCGTTCTGCAGAAGAGGTGGCACATGCCAGCAGTCAGCTGTCTTCCAGCGCACAGATGCTTAGTCAGGGAACTACGGAACAAGCTGGTTCCGTACAGGAACTGGCAGCACATATCAGCATGATTTCCGAAGAAGTGAAAAGCACAGCCAGCGGGGCGCTGGATGCTAGGAGCCAAACGCATCAGACAGGAGAAGAAGTTTTCCGGTGCAATCAGAAAATGCAGAATCTGGTTGAGGCTATGGAAAAGATTCAGGTAAGCTCTGAGGAGATTGGAAAGATTCTTAAGACAATAGATGATATTGCATTCCAGACGAATATACTCGCCCTGAATGCGGCGGTAGAGGCGGCCAGAGCTGGAAGTGCGGGAAAAGGGTTTGCCGTTGTTGCGGAAGAGGTCCGAAATTTGGCCGGTAAATCTGCACAGGCAGCTCAGAATACATCGGAACTTATTGAAAATTCCACGGGTGCAGTACATATCGGTACAGAGATTGCCCAGAATACGGCGGATATTCTGCTGGGTGTTGTAAACAGCATACAATCTGTAGTGGATGCCATTGACCACATTGCAGTTGTGTCAAATGAACAATCAGAGTCAGTTGAACAGGTTTCCGAAGGCATTCATCAGATTTCAGCCGTTGTGCAGAGCAATAGTTCTACTGCAGAACAGGGAGCCGCAGCCAGTGAACAGCTTTCCGCTGCGGCCGCCAGCTTGAAAGAATTGGTGGGCAAGTTTACTCTTGGCTCAGAGTGAGGGCAGTGAGACAGGGATAGATGATATGACCATTGGCTGTTGAGCCATATAGCTGTCATATAGAATGGAACTGTTTATTAGTATTGACATTGAGGAAAAATCTGTTATACTTGAGCTAACAGTACAATTGAATAAATTACATACAGGTGTTAAAACAATGTAAGATGAGAGTTGTTTTACTGAAAAGGGGAAATAGGTGAGAATCCTATACGAACTCGTCACCGTGATTAGGGAGCAGAAGCCAGTGGATGATTGAGAATATGGCTGCTGTGATGAACTATAAGCCGGGATACCTGCCTGAATGTTGTACAGAAATATTTATTTCAAACCACGAGTAACTGGTTGTACATAAGGGCCTGCAGGAAATAGACGGAGCAGTTCATTATACAAAATGTTCCTTGCAGACTTGTTATGATAATTATGTGTATGAATCCTTTACCGTAGTCTTATGGTAAAGGATTTTTTGTCGTTGTTTCATACCATAATTATGATTGCAGCTTATTTACAGGTGGAATGCATGATACGCATTCCTTTTTTCATCTTATAGGAAATTCCTCTGGATTTCCTATAAGATGAAAAGCCCTCCGGGCAAGATGCGAACTTGCACAAGAAGAAAATATTGCTTCACAATTGTGCTCGGCGCGTCAAAGTGTGCAATCCCCTCAAGATTGAGGGGTAGGGGAGTT
>JAAWLS010000142.1 GCA_022798035.1 Lachnospiraceae bacterium
TCGCTTTGCGAAATTCTGCGCCGCAAATGCGTCGCTTTAGCGATATATTTCCTTTGCATTTGCGTGCGCATCTTGCCCGGAGGGCTTTTTATCTTATAGGAAATCCAGAGGAATTTCCTATAAGATAAAAAAACAGTCCAATGACAAGCAGGCTTTCCCGGAAAACCAAAAGAAGAACCACGCATATTTTACTTTCCATTCTCATATAGTAGTTCAAAGAGAAATTAAGGAGGAATCCTGTGAGTTCAAAGACCAAAATTGTTGTTCTGCACCTGAAAGAAGTAGTCTACACAGCTATCTTTGCTATACTTGGCATTCTGCTGATTCTGCTGCTTATTTTTATGTTCCTGCCGGACGACAAAGAGAAAGTTACGGAAGAGACCATGAAATATACAGCGGGGGTATACACTTCCTCCATACAATTAAATGACAATGCCATAGACGTTGAAGTGGTAGTGGACGATAATCATATCAACTCTATTTCACTCATCAACCTGGACGAATCTACTGCCGCTATGTATCCTCTGATGCAGCCTGCACTGGATAACCTCACGCAGCAAATTTATGAAAAACAGTCTCTGGATAACATCTCTTACGGAGACGACAACCAGTACACCTCCATGGTACTGCTGAACGCCATCCAGACAGCGCTGGATAAGGCAGCCTACATAGAAACAAAATAAGTCTTTTACCGTTACATTTTTCTTCCTCACAGCAAAAGCCCTTTTTGAAATCTATCTCAAACAACAGATTTCAGAAAGGGCTTACATCATTCTCTCACTGACCAGGTTCATGCTGTTTCTCCATATCCTTCAGACAGCGATAATAATTCCGCCATCATTGGCATACATACTGCTGATTCCCGCAGTGTCTATCACAAATATCTCCTTAAATTCAGCCATACCCTTTATTCTCTTCGCAGTTTCTTCCGCCCGCCTGAGACAGTTGCAATGTGCAATCGCCAGCACTTTATCCTGGGGATTCTTCGTCTTTGCAATTAAATCTGCAATCATTTTTTCCAGTGCCTTCGCAATTCCCCTGGCCTGCCCAATCTGGCAGATAGTACCTTCCGGCGTTCCACCCATTACCGGCTTAATATTCAATGCACCTGCCACAAAGGCTTTGACATTGCTCAATCTTCCATTTTTCCGCAAAGTCTCCAAGGTTTCCAATACAAAAGAAGTGTTTAAATCTGCAATAAACGCATCCACTTTCTCTATCACTTCTTCAAAACCAAATCCTGCCTCCTCATATTCCTGAATCTTCATTGCAATGAGAGTTTCTCCCACAGAAGCAGACTTGGAATCGAAAATATGAATACTTTTTTCCCCTTTCTCCTCCAGGTATAAATTCCTTCCCAGCTGCGCACTGTTATAAGAACCGCTGAGCTGAGAGGACAAAGTCACTGCATAAACATGTTCCGCCTCACAATCAAAAGATTCCAAAAACCGTTCCGGCGAAGGGCAGTTCGACTTTGGGCAGTTCGGACTTGCCGCCACTTTTTTTAAAAATTCTGCCTGATTAAAGGTTTCGTCATCCACAATGCATTCATCATCCACCAAAATCTCCAAAGGCACTGATTCAAAATGTCCGTCCTGTTTCAGCTTCTCCGGCAATTCTCCGCAGCTGTCCACTACAATTTTATAACTCATCTCTTTCCTCCTAAATATTCCGCAGTATTCTCATAATGCAATTTAGATTCTCATTAACATCATAATTTATAGTATTTTTTCCTACTATATTCGACATTTAAAATGACTTGATAAATTATTTTCTATTTTTTAACATAGTTTTAAATACTACTTAATACTAACACAAATATTTAGTTTTGAAAAGCCCCTTTTGGCATTGATTACCGTTAATTAAAGCAGAAACTGATTTCTCTCCACATATCGTCTTCAATATAATTAATTTCTGCAATTCCGCTGCAGTAATCTACGATATATCCTTCCTCAATAAAATACCGGAACGCCTGCTTTTTCAGGCTGTCATCTGAAAAACGCAGCGTAACCACACGCCTCTGAAGCCATGCCTCAGAGAGGATATTTCCTATTCGCTCAGAATCCCACTCCTCAATATAATTTCCTTCTTTGATATAATAATTATTTCTCACCGCATTGCATTCCGGCAAATCTATTTCAGAGTTGGGCATATGTCCCATCTGCATTTCCTCAGTAGTCATCGTCATATAGTTATAGTCAATAAAAGACGTCTCCAGCCCTTCTCCGTTTCGATATCCATTATTTCCCCAGGTTGCATCCATGTAGTAATACTCTCCCTCAATGCAAATCAGGTTCCACGCATGGGGCTCTCCCAAAGCCACTCCAGACACAATTACACTCTGAATTCCCAGCTGTCCCAAAAGATATTGAACGGCACAGGCATATCCCTGGCATACTGTCTGCCGCTTAATAAAAACGCTGATAATATTCTGGCTGTCCGCCGCATCCTGCACATATTCCGTATTGAGAGCCAGCAGTTCATATACATATTTTACCTTATCGTAATCTGTATCGTTGATGGAAATTCCACTCAGCCAAGCGTCCACAATCTCATCTATCTGACTTTGAATGGTTTTGCGCTCTTCCGCCGACATGGTATATTTGGGAGCAAACTCCAGGCTGACTAGCTCCTCGCCTTTGGTATACCGCGTAAACACATAACCTTCCACCCAGAACAAACCGCCATAATCTCCGCAGACTGCTGTGTAGGCATGCCGCATCAAATCCAAGTCTGTGGTGGAAAGTCTGATTTTTTCTTCATGATTTAAAATTGCTGCAAGCATCTCATCGTAAACCACCCTGCCTGCCTCGTCTAAATGCTCATAAGCATATTTTCCCACTGAAATCTGCTTTAGCTGAGCATTTTCCAACTTCTTTGTATCTGTCTCAGGAGCCTTTGCTTTCTGCTTATTCTGGTCCGTTTTGACACTTTCTGACTCTCTGCTTTCCTGCAGAATATCCTGAAAAGTTTCCGGTATGCACGCGCTATTAATCAAACTGCTGCAAAGCACTACCAGCATCAGCATTCCTATCCTGCTCTTTTGCCCTCTCATTCCAAACTACCTTCCCTTTCCATGTAAAACCTTCCGCACTATCGCTGTCTGCCCAAAATTCAAATTTTAAAATAAGCCGTGACAAAATCTGTCAGCGATTTCATATCGGCTGTTCCCATGGTTTCCACGGAAGAGTGCATCGCCAGCAGAGGAACTCCTATGTCCACTGTCCGAACCGGTAAAATACTGGATGCAATCGCTCCTAAGGTTCCGCCGCCCTGCATATCTGAACGGTTTACAAATTTCTGATATGGAATCTGTTCTTTTCTGCATATCTGTTCAACGACTGCTATGGCTTCACAGTCCGTGGCATAAGACTGGCTGCTGGCCTCCTTAACGCAGAATCCGCTGCCCAGCACTGGTTTATTGGTGATATCCATTTTTCCTGTTTGGTTAGGATGAAGGCCATGGGCCACATCAACTGACAGAAAAAAGGCATTGTACAAATTCTCTCTTGTCTGAGCTGCCGTCTTTCCAAGACTGTCACTGATTTTCTCCAATAAATTTAAAAGCAACAGGGAGCCTGCGCCTTGTTTCGTACGACTGCCAATCTCTTCATGGTCAAACAAGGCCACTACGTTTAATCCATCTGCCCGGCTGCTGTCAATCAGTCCTGTCAGCAATGCCTGCACTGACGTAAGATTATCCAGTCTCGGAGAAAGAATAAATTCTTCCTGTACCCCCAAATGCCTGGGCTTTTCCATGCAGTATATCCAAAGCTCAAAATCCAGAATTCTCTCCATATCCACCTGGAGCTCTTCTGCCAAAAAATGCATCAGCATTTTCTCCTCTTCCAGCTCTTCTTCCAGCAGCCCTATGATTGGCAGCATATCTGTCTGTTTATTTAACTCCACGCCCTTATTTACTTCACGATTCATGTGGATGGCAAGATTAGGAATCACAAGCAACGGCTTTACAACGTCAAGATAACGTATCTCAGGATGCAGCACATCTTCACTTTCCAGGGCCACACGTCCGGAAATGCTTAAAGGTCTGTCAAGCCATGTATTTAAAATTGCTCCCCCATACACTTCCACATTTACCTGAGCATAACCTGAAGTCTGAACATCAGGATTCGGCTTGATTCTCAAACAGGGAAAATCCGTGTGAGCTGCTCCGATTCGAACCGCCTCCCTGTAATTTGACCTTTCTCCCAATGTAAAAGCAAACAGCGTCGTGTCATGATGCTTCATATAATATCTTCCATTCTCACTTAAACCCCAGGCCTGGTGGAAAAAAAGCTCCTGAAATCCCGCTTCCTTCAGCTGCTCCTCCGCTTCTCTTACCACCATAACTCCGCTGGTTCCCCGCTCCAGCAGACGAAATAATTTCTGTTCTGTCTGTTCCATATTCTGCCTCCTGTATATAAGAAATTTTAAAAATTACAATTCAAAATTCTCCATATGCATGACTCACTGCCATTTGTATATTATACCATAACAACCGGACCTTTTCTACTCTATCGGAACTTGAGTTTTGTATTCATACCAGTGATTCTTCTATTGTTGCCAATCCGCATCAAACAATGTATACTATACAAAAAGAAACAGAAATTTTCACACCGGAGGAAACAATGGAATTAAGACAAATACAGTACTTTATACAGCTTTACAAAGACTGCAACATAACAAAATCCAGCCAGGCGCTTTTTATTTCCCAGCAGGGATTAAGCAAATCTATCGGCCGGCTGGAAGAAGAGCTGGGCTTTCTCTTATTTGAGCGGACTGCTTCAGGAGTTATTCCTACCGATTACGCTAACAAACTCTATCTTCATTTCAGGAAGGTTCTAGATGCCTTTCACGAATTAGAATTGGAAATCGAACACATCCGTGAAGAACGAATTTTAAAAATTTCGGCCCACCCAGGATTTGCCCTGTCCACCGATAAGGATAAATTTGCAGAATATAGCCGCTACTATCCGGAATACAAAACGAAATACATAGAAGAACCAAAAGAAAAAGCCATGCAGCATCTTCTGGAGCACAAAGCAGATGTAGCCTATATGCTGGCTCCGATTCCAGAAGGATTTCAATCCCATCAGCTCATTGGAAAATCGCCTTTATATGCCGTTATGGAAAAAAAGCACCCTCTTGCCAAAAAGGAACATATTAATATATGGGATTTAAAAAACCAGACGCTCCTGTTACTAGATATCTATGCTGAATACAGCCAGTTGATTCTCAATCAGACAGAGACAAAAGATATCCCTTATGTGATTCATGACAAAGTGACAATGAATGAATTTCTTTCCATTATCAGTTCCAGCCTTTTTATCGGTTTCAGCACCGATATTATATACCGTTATTATGATTTTCCAAATATTTCTTTTATACCTTTTATTCTGCCAGACGGCTCCTCCCTCTATTCAGAGACACATCTTGTAACGCCCAAAAATGTCTTTTTGGATTGGGAAATGCAGCACTACATCAATTATGCAAAAGAAAAATATCACGATACCCTGAATGATGACGCAACATAAGCACAAAAATGCTTTTTGCCTCTGATATGGGCAAAGGGTACTCTTTCCATAGCAGTAGAAAGAGTACCCTTCTTTTAGGGAAAACTTATTAAATTAAGCTACCATACATAGAGCGAGGAACATCTGTTCATCAATACTCTATCCAACTGGGAACAAAGCATTAACAACAAATGTCATAATAAATATTGCAAATGCTGGTGGGTCGATATGAGAATCGTCACCACTGTTGAGGACATTACCCTCAAAGTCACCAAGCAAGCCTGCTACAGTACCGCATACGACACTGATTCCGAAAGCTGCATACAGATTTCCTGTGCTTGCATAGGACTGTACTACAGAAATCGCTGCAATAATTACGATATGGTGACATCCGAAGAATGGCTGACCTGCTACAGCAAATACTAAAGCAATAGCTGCAAGACCGAAGATTAAAGTAGCATATGCGCCACCGAATGCTTCAACTGGTACTCCTGCAGAGATTGCGCCAGTGTAAAGACCACCGACCAAAATACTGTAACCAATTGCCATCATCAAAGTGTTGCCCATAGCTTTGCCCTTGCTGAATACGCCAGTACCAGTTCTCAGTTTTCCGCCAAATACAAGACGTACTACAACTGCAGAACAGAATACGGTAATTCCAGGAGCGTCTGTTACGAGACGGTTGGAGATAGTTCCTGCAAAGAGGTTTGCGATAACAAGCTCTTTGAATAAGAAACCGATTACACCAAAAACACCACCTACGAGCAGTACGCTGGGCTCATTATAACCAGACAATGCAGTTATAATGTCGGCTCCATTTTCGGAAACACCTTTTTTCTTTGCAAATGCAGAAGCAGCAACGCCGCCGGCAAATGCAATGTGCGGTCCAAAGAATGGTCCGAATGCCATGTAGTTCAACAGTACGTTGGATGCATCAGCTGCACCACACATAGCTGCTACTGAGCCAGCTACAGAGAATACACCAGTCATAATAAATGCCGGAACGCCTCCCATTGCAGCTGCGAACACGCCGCCACCAAAAGCAGCGATAAGAGATAGAATTTC
>JAAWLS010000143.1 GCA_022798035.1 Lachnospiraceae bacterium
AGCAAAACATTTTTTATTGTATCTTTTATCTCGCTATTTAGGATATAATTTTGAAAATTATTTTAATATCGTGGATGTTGATTTGGGATTTCCAAATTATTTGCATTTGCATAGAAAGAAAGTTCCTGAATTTTTAAACAGTTTAATTGTATTGGATTATGATGTTCAGATAAAAGCAGCGGAAGCACAATTGAGCTATGTTGAAAGTAATACAAAAAATATTTTATTTCTTCCAGATGATGTAGAATCAGGGATGTTTAAATTATTGAAAGACCCAATACATTATGCAAGTTTTGAAAATATAATTACCGATATTAGAATGCCATACGATATATGCTTTAAGGACTGGACAGAAAACGTGTATAATGCTGTCGAATATAAACGATGGTTTGCTTATATGGAGGAAACTTTAGGCGGCGTAGAAAAAATGTATGATTTTTGGTGTGGACGAAATGAAAATTCTGCGCGGAAATTTGTGATTGATTTTATTAATGCATATAATTTAATAGCAGAAAAAATGGGTTATGATTATATGATGGGAATATTAGAATAGTTAAGAAATGAATATTAGAGAGATGAAATTCCTGCTTGACGGATAATTGGTTGGGCAGGGATTTTGTTTGATAAGGGTTTTTTTGAAATTACCTATAGAGATAACTTTGTCAAGAGAAAAGAAAAAATGTCACTAAAAGGAGCAAAATTGTCATATATACTGTTGAAAAATAGGAAGAAGATGTTACAATAAGAGAAAGGAAAATGAAAAGGATAGTGGGAAAGTTATGGAACAGAAAAAGTCATTTAATCTTGCCGGTAAAGAAGAGTTTGAATATTTGATGGAAGTATTCGGAAGATGCACGGATGATTATCTCTTTTTGCTGGATTTGGACAAAGATGATTATATTATTTCCAGAAAAGCACTGGATAAATTTGAGCTGCCTTCCGCCCATTTTTCCAATGCAGGTGAAGTGCTGGAAAATATTGTTTATGCGGAAGATTTGGCAGCATTGTCAGAGGATTTGGAAGAACTGAAACGAGGAGATAAAACGGAACACAACTTGGAATACCGCTGGGTAGATAGGGAAGGAAAGATTGTGTGGATTAGCTGCCGCGGCGTGGTGATTCGAGAAACGGCAGAGGGCAGCCGGTTTCTGGTGGGAAGAATTACTGAAATCGGTGTCAAGCGCAAAGCAGATAATGTGACAGGGCTGTTTGCGGAGAGGCAGCTGGAAATTGATTACAAAAGAATCCGCAGAGAAGGCAGAAAGAAGAGGGGAACACTGCTGCGGATTGGCGTGGATAATTTCAAAGAAGTCAACGAGCGGTATGGAATAGAAACAGGCGACAGCGTACTGAAAATGATTGCTCAGTGTATCGAGCAGGTGATAGAGAATGAACGCTGCTACAAAGTGGACGGAGATGAATTTCTGATACTTTTGGAAGAGGAGGATGCTCAGGAGGCAAGGAAAAAATATCATCAGCTCCGCATTTTGATTGAAGAAGAGCGAAGAGAGCAGGGATATCAGAATTTTTATACCATCTCTTCCGGCGTAGTGGGTTTTTCTTACGAGGAATCAGATTTTGAACGTCTGTATAATTATTCAGAATTTGCCCTGAGCGTAGCCAAGAGGAACGGGAAGAACTGTTCTTACGTTTTTCGTGATGAGGACTATGAGAGCTATATGAAGAGCTTGGATATCCAGGAAAAGCTGCGCTATGCAGTAAACCATGGATTTCAGGGATTTGAAGTGTACTATCAGCCGATTGTATCGGCAGAGACAGAACGAGTGGTGGGAGCGGAAGCGCTTTTGCGATTTTTCTGTGAAGAGTACGGAATGCTGTCTCCCGGCATTTTTATCCCGATTTTGGAGGAGAGCGGGCTGATTATTCCAGTGGGAGAATGGGTTTACCAGACAGCGATGCGGCAGAGTATGGAATGGCAGAGGATAGCTCCGAATTTCAGGATTAATATCAACCTTTCGTTTATTCAAATCTGCAAATCAGATGTTGTCAGCGGTATCATGGCCTCCATTCGTGAGGTAGGCATCAATCCTAAGACAGTACTGTTTGAGTTTACAGAGAGTGGAATGATTTCTTACGATGATTCTGTACAGCGTCTGCTGGATGTGCTGAATGAGAATCAAGTAAAAATTGCGCTGGATGATTTTGGGACAGGATATTCGTCTCTTGCCTATTTGAAAAATCTAAGAGTGAATCTGCTGAAATTGGATAGAAGTTTCACTTCCAAGGCAGTGGCAAATGATTTTGATTACAATTTAATCGGTCACATTGTGGATATGGCTCACAGTATAGGAATGGGAGTCTGTTTTGAGGGAATTGAGACGGAAGAAGAACTGCAGAAATTGAAACAGCTTCGACCAGATTTTATACAGGGATTTTACTATGGCCGTCCTGTGGACAGGCAGAAGTTTTATGAGCAGAATCTTAAGATTTATGAATGTGCATAATGAAATCGTATAATTAAGATGCAGGCGCAGAAGATAAGATATCTTTTGGCGCCTGCATCGTTTCTGTCTGGATTAGGAAGTTTCTTTGAATTCTCTCAAAAATCTTCTGGTGTCCGCTTTGAAATACATTGGAACGAATATCACAAGTACCGCTGTACAATTGTCAGAAAATCATCGTGGCGTTTCCGCACAAATGTTTCATAAGTCATGCCGCAGGCAGCAATTTCTTTTCCAAGTTCAGCGAGAAATTCCGGGATGTCAGATTCCAGCATAATGCCAAGTTCCGATGCAAAGGATTCCCTGCCCTCTCGTTCACAGCCCATCTCAAAGACGGCAAAGGCTGGACGCGGGCCCTCCGGCGTCTGTTTGACCCCTCCCCGGAAGCCAAGGGGAGCAATCTGGTGTCCGGAACAGGAAGAAGGACATCCGGAGATGTGAATTCTGGGCAGCGTATGGTCTGGAAGATTCTCTTTTCGGAGGCGTTCTACACAGGCTTTCAGAAGGCTCTGGGAATCTCTGGCTCCAATCTGGCAGATGGAAGCGCCGATACAGGAAACGGAAGTCTCAAAGAAAGTCCGGGCGCCATCTTCCGTCAGGGCCAGGATTTTCTCGGCTTCCCGGGAAGTCAGATTGATGATATAGAGGCTCTCGTCTGGGGAAACCCGCAGTACAACCTCTTCCATGGGAAGAATAGCATTGTACAGACTGCGGAAGAATTCTGGACTGGGACTGCCTCCGATTGGATGATAGTACACAGCATAGAGTCCATCTTGTTTTTGAGGGACTGCCCGGGGATGGTGAAGGGCGTTTCCATCTCCCTGCTTGGTGATTTTGGCGTCTGCAAGTTCCAGGTCCAGCTTTTCCTGGGCAAATGCCTGAGCGAGCTTTTCCTGGTAGGCTTTGATGTATCCTTCTGTTCCAAGGGTTTCCTGCATAAAGCGCGTGCGGGCTTTTCCGCGGTTTTCATAATTCCCATAAGCCACAAAAGTATCTATCATTGCTTTGATGTAATAGAGAACATGAGAGGGATTTGTGTCAGAGGCCACAAGAGCTCCCATTTTGGGCTCCCGGCCCAGCCCTCCGGCGCTGTACACGTCAAAAGTACCTTGTTTGGTGGCTGCAAATCCCAAATCACGAAAAGTCGCATGTGTGATATTTTCTGGGGAGTTAGAGAAAGCCACCTTTAATTTCCGGGGCAGTTTGACGGTATTGATAAATCCCAGAAGGTAATCAGCCGCTTCCTTCGCATAGGGAAGCACATGGAAGTATTCGCCTTTTTGTACGCCGGAGAGAGGAGAGCACATGACATTTCTTGGATAATTGCCGCCGCCTCCTCTTGTGATAATGCCATGAGAAAAAGCCTCTTCCACCAATGCGCAGACCTGAGCCTCCGACAGATTGTGAAGCTGTACGCTTTGGCATGTGGTGAAATGCACCAGGGAAATCTTGTACTTTTCAATGCTCTCAGCAATGAATAGCAGCTGTTCTTTGGGAATTTCTCCTCCGGCAAAACGCAGGCGCAGCATACTGGAATTGCCTCCCCGCTGCGCGTAACTTCCAAAACCGCCGGAAAACTGCTTGTACTGGGCAATGTTGATGTCTTTTTGATAAAATTTTTTGGTCATTTCGTGAAATTCTTTGAGTTCTTCCCGAAATTCCTGTATGTGATTCTGTGACATAATGACCTCCTGTTGATTTGAATCTTAATGATAGTTTTTACCAAAACAATAAAAAATAATCTCAGGTCAGGAGAGTCATTTTGTTTCTGAGAAAATACATATTTTAGCAGTATTTCTTTCCCGAAAAAACATGCAGGCGTTACATCTCTCTTACCATATCGGCAAAATCCTGCATTTGAGAGGTGAAGGGGCGGCATTGATGGTGACAGAGATAGAAAAAACGCTTCATAGATACATTTTCTACCGGACAGGAGAAAATTTCGCCTTTTTCCACATATTCTTCGATGCATCTCCAGGAGAGGATGCCAAGGCCGAGATTATGGCGCACTGCGTCCACAATGGCGGAACGGCTGCTGCACTCCCATTTTGTGGTAAAGGGAATATGGTGAGTGAGCATGATGTTTTCAAAAATGGCCCGTGTGCCGCTTCCTTTTTCCCGCAGGATAAAATCCTGATGCCGCAAATCTTCGATGGAAATGGAAGATTTTGCTGCAAAAGGATGTTTTTTTCCGCAGATAATGCAGAGATTGTCCTCCAGCACAGGGTCTGTCATAATTTCCTGGCGGACAATAATCCCTTCCACCAGTGCAATGTCCAGTTCATTGTGAATCATGCGGTGCTCAATGATTTTGGTATTGTCCACAAATACCCGCACGTCCATATCCGGATATTTCTGTGTGAGGTTTTCTACAAGCGTTCCCATCATTGTATTGCCGATGGTGAGGGTTGCTCCAATCCGTAGAATCCGCAGAGAGTTTACATATTTCATAGACTGTTCTAAATTTTCATAAATGGCAACAATTTCTCTGGCGCTGTTTAAAAGCAGCAGGCCGGACTGAGTAATTTTTAATTCTTTAGGGGAGCGCTCAAAGAGCCGGGTCTGATATTCGTTTTCCAAATCTGAAACAATCTGGCTGATTGTGGGCTGGGAGATGTACAGCCGGTTAGCTGCCTCACTCATTTTTCTGTATTCTGCCACAGCGATAAAAGCTTTGAGCTGTCTTAAGGTTGCCATAGTTCAATCCTCCTGAAATTTTGTCTGTAGGTGATATTTTGTCCATTTGCCGCATAATCTGAAAGGAAAAAGAAAAAGCATATTTGCAGAAATAAATTGGGACAAAGATGCTATAGTAAAACACCTATAGCGTTATTTGAATTTTACTATTTTACCTGTAATTTAACAAGTGCTATCATAAAAACATGGAAAATTTTGCAATCCCCATAAATACAAAAGGAGGTAAAACATGAGAGTATTAGTACTTGGAGGAGTTGCCGCAGGAACAAAGGTCGCTGCAAAACTGATGCGGGAGGACCGGGGAAATGAGGTTATCGTACTTAACAAAGGAGAAAATATCTCCTATGCAGGCTGCGGACTTCCCTATTATGTGGGTCATGTAATTGAAGATAAGGAGCAGCTGATTGTAAATACACCGGAAAAGTACGCGAAATTGACCGGGGTAACTGTGATGACTGAGACAGAGGCAGTCAAAGTGGACTCTGAGGCCAAAAAAGTGTCTGCAGTCAACGTAAAGACCGGAGAAGAAACGGTGTATGACTATGACAAATTGGTGATTTCTGTAGGGGCAAGTCCGGTAAAGCCGCCGATAGAAGGCTGTGATTTGGAAAATGTATTTTTTGTGAGAACGCCAGAGGATGCCATCCGGATTCGTGAAGTGGTGGATGCAGGAAATATAAAGCGGGCGGTCGTGGTAGGCGCAGGCTACATCGGTTTGGAAATCGCTGAAAACCTGAAACTTCAGGGTGTCCGACCTTTCGTTTTGGATATGGCAGAACATGCACTTCCAGGATTTGACGCTGAGATGGCAGAATATGTGGAGGGAAAACTTCAGGAGAGTGGAATTCCTGTGGTGACAGGCGTGGCAGTAACCGGAATCGAGGGAGACGGCAAAGTAGAGAAAGTCCTCACCAGCAAGAAAGCCTACAAAGCAGACCTTGTAGTATTGAGTGCAGGAATCCGGCCCAATACAGGATTCTTAGAGGACAGCGGACTTGAAATGTTCAAAGGAACCATTATAACCAATGCAAAAGGGGAAACGAATCTTCCAGATATCTATGCGGCAGGGGACTGCGCGATGGTACATAATGCATTGACTGAGAAACAGGCATGGTCGCCCATGGGCTCCACTGCAAATATCAGCGGCAGGCTGATTGCTCAGAATATGATGGGAGCAGAGTTGAACTACAGAGGCGTACTGGGAACTGCAGTGTGTAAACTGCCAGGCTTTCATGTGGGAAGAACCGGATTGACAGAAAAGCAGGCGTCAGAAGAAGGATTCCATCCAGTCAGCGTGATTACTGTTGTGGACGACAAAGCTCACTATTTCCCAGGAGCAGGTACATTTGTCATCAAGATGATTGCAGACAAAGAATCCCTG